>JBDTCU010000316.1:0-6658 GCA_039923415.1 Vulcanimicrobiaceae bacterium | reverse complement strand
GCACGTGGGCGGCACTATCTTGAAAATACGAGCGCACCCGACTGCGCAGTGAGACGGCTTTCCCGATATACAGAATCTCGCCGGATTTGTCCAGCATCATATACACGCCGGGTGCATCCGGCATCTGGCCGAGCGTTTGGGCGAGCGGAGTGGCGTTTTCGGTGGTCACAAAAGTCCTTCGAGGCCAGCCAGTGCGCTTGTCGAAAAGGCCGGCGCTGGCTCTACGGGATATTTACCGGAGTGCAGACTAGCCCTACGCAGCTGGCAGCGCGAGGCGTTCGAGGCAGGGAAAGCGAGCGCGACCGATACGACGACTTACGTTAATTTCGACGATTTACTTTTACGCAACGACACGAGCGCGTAAACCACGCCGAGCGCAACTGCTGCCGCCAAGATGGCCATCGCGTAGCGGTGGAGCTGCGGAATCACTTGATCGAGATGGTTCCCGAGCGCGTGTCCGAGATAGATAAGAATCCCGCAGAATCCGAGCGAGCCGACGGCGTACCAAAGGTAGAACGGAACCAGCGGCATCCGCGAGATTCCGGCTGGAATTGAGACGATTCCACGAATAACCGGGATGAAGCGACACAAGAAGATAGCAAAGCTGCCGTATTTTGAGAAAAAGGCGTCGACGTAGGCCAATTCCTTTTCATGGAAGCGCACGTACGGCCCGTATTTGTGAACGAACGGCCGGCCGCCGTACCGTCCGATCGCGTATCCGAGCGTTCCGCCGACTAACTCGCCGACGACGGCCACCGCAATCGTCATCCAGAGATTCGAAAGATGCCCGGTCGCGACCAGCGCGCCGGCCGCCGGCAGCACGATCTCACTCCCGATCGGAGCGCCAATATTACCAAGCGCCATCGCGACGAACAGACCGAGATACCCGACATGATCCACCAGCCCGGTGAAATACAGGGCGATATTTTGCACGAGTTTCCTTACTGCTGCCCGGCTATGGTGTTTCGGGGAGAGCCTAGCCGCCGCAGAATCTCGGCTGCCAAACTGCCTCCTTCAGCGCTCAGCGCTTCGAAAAGATCGACCGGCTCGACCTCGCGGCCGATTGCTTGGTCCTCGGCTAGAGCGACGATTTTGCGGACCCGGGGCGTAACCAGGATGCCTTCCCACATTCGCTCCTCACCCGTCCCCAGCGACCGGCGCACCTCGCCATGAATCTCACCGAAATCGACCCGCCGTTCTCGCAAGCAAGCCAGAACAGCCGGATCGCGCTCTTCGAGCAGTGCGACCAGGACGTGTTCGGCCCCGACATAGTAATGGTTATGGTTACGGCACTCTTGCTCCGCAGCACGCAGTACGCGCCGGGAAGCCGGGCTAAATCTGGAAAACACGCATTCTCTTTGGATCCCCAGCCGCCGCTGGAAGAAAAACTATCGGGGCGACAGGATTTGAACCTGCGACCTCTGCGTCCCGAACGCAGCGCTCTACCAAGCTGAGCCACGCCCCGACAAAACTCCACTTGGTTCGGAGGGTGAGGTGGCGCTCCTGCTTGCCGGGGGAAAGTTGGGCGGGGGTTCGAAAGCCTAGCTCTCGCACTATGAGATACCTGATCGTCGGCTGCGGACGTGTCGGCTCCGCCCTTGCCAAACTTTTAGATGCCGACAATCACGAAGTCATTGTCGTCGATGAGAACCCGGGCGCCTTCAAGCGCCTCGGGCAAAACTTCAAAGGTCACGTCGTTGTTGGAACCGGTATCGACTACGACGTTCTCAAGCGGGCCGGCGCGGCCAGCGCGGGCGGCTTCATCGCCGTCACCAACGGCGACAACCGCAACGTGATGGCAGCCCTCATCGCCCAGCGCATGTTCAAAATCAAGAAAATCGTCGCGCGCATCTACGATCCGCCGCGCGGTGCGATGTACCGTGAGCTGGGCATCGAAACTGTCTGCCCGACCACGATGGGAGCAAAAGTCATCCGAGATGTATTGATGGAAGCGCCCTGGGATACGCTCCAATCGTTTGATTTTGGCAAAGTTACATCGCTTACCGCGATCGTGCCGGCCTCGGAGGCTGGGAAGCGCGTTGGGGATGTCGAGCGGCCCGGATTGATTCGGATCGCGGCGGTGCGGTCGGGTAACGTTGTTCGCGTCGCCGCCAACGACATTGAACTCGCTGAGGGAGATGAAATCAACGCGATCGTCGCGCCCGAAGCGATCTCGGAGTTCGCCCAGCTCTTTGCCTCGACCGCCTCGGTTGCCAGGATGACCGCGTGACCGACCAATCGCTCTTTATCTTGATCGTCGGCGGCGGCAAAGTTGGGTCTTACCTAACGCGCGCGCTGATCAAACAAGGTCACGAAGTCGTCGTGATTGAGAAAGACGAGCGCAAGGCCAAAGCGCTGGAAATGCTGCTGGACACCAACGTTACGGTCGTCGGCGACGGCTGCGACCCGCTGATTCTGGAGCAGGCCGGAATCGCGCGCGCCGACGTTGTGGTGGCCGATACCGGCGATGACGAAGACAATTTGGTGGTCGTTCTGATTGCTAAGAAAAAAGCGCCGCACACACGTTGTATCGCGCGTGTCAACAATCCTCGTAACAAGACCATCTTCGAATCACTCGATCCGGTCGATCCGGTAACCGTTATATCATCGACCGAGATATTGCTCGACGTGCTCAACGAACAAGTCAATGCCTCAGAATACAAAGCGATGCTCGAAACGATGCAGCTTTTTGGAAAGGGCAATCTTCAATTAGTCAAAGTCGCCGTACCCGCCAACTCACCGGCGGCCGGCAAGATCGTCAACGATATCGAGTTCCCGCGCAACAGCGTGATCGTGGCAGTCGATCGCGAAAACGAAGATCTCCTGATTCCCACCGGCGATACTCGCATTCGACCCGGCGACAATGTCATTACGATCGTCAAGCAGGGCGCCGAGAAACAAGTTCAGTTCGCGCTGACCGGCGCCGATCAGTAGTTGGCCAAACTGGTCGTTTATCTGGGTGCGGCTCCCGGTTCGGGGGCAACTCGGCGCCTGATCGAAGAAGGGCTCCGGGCCCGCGCGGCCGGTTTTCGAGTCGCGGTGGGGCATCTGCAAACCAAAGGGCACAGCGACTTGGAGCGGTTGGCCGTGCAGCTTCGCCGGCCCGATTCCCAGCCGGGGGCTTCCGCCGATATCTTGATTTTAGACGACCTCGCGCACTCGGACCGATGGCGCGAAGCGCTAAAACTGCGCGACCACGGCACGACGATTTTCGGCGCGTTTAACATCTCTCATCTCGAAATCGATGCCGAGGCCGCCCAGCCGTCCGTGCCGCTTTCATTTTTACGCGATGCCGACGAAGTGGTCGGCATCGATACCTCGCCGCAGTTACTGCGCTTGCGCGACCATACCGGGGATATCGAAAACGACACTCTGCTAAAATTGCGTGAGCGGTTATTGCGCACGATCGACAATCTCATCCAGCCTTCGGTCCCGGCACGCAACACCTCTACGGCGATCGCCTATTTGTCCGCCGAGATCGCGCCTGAACCATTTCTCAAACGTGCCGCCGCGATTGCGTTCGGGCTAGATCTGGCGCTTGAAATTCTTCCAGCGAACGAGCCGGCTCGCGCGGCCGCTCGTCCTATCGCGGAGAAAATCGGCGCGCAGGTACGCTCTGGAATCTTCGATCCGGAGCGCTTAGTGACCGACGACCTACGCGCGTCCCTGGTAGCGGTCACGAATGGCCCGATCGCCGCGCGGTTAGCCAATCGCCGGCTCGATAGGGATCTGTTTATCGTTGGGTCGGGGCAAACATATCTGGGCGGAAATCCATTCTCGCATCCACTGGCTCGCACCGCCGGAGACCGAATGCGCAAAGGCTACGGCACGCTTACCGTCTACTTGGGAGCGGCCAAGGGCGCGGGGAAGACCGCCGCAATGCTCGACCGCGCGCGACAGCTGCGGGTCGACGGTGTCGATGTGATCGGCGCCTTTATCGACACGCACGATAATCCCGAAGTCCAAGCCTTAGTAGGCGATCTAGAACTCTTGCCTCGCAAGGATGGCGGATTGGATCGCGCCGCCTTGCTGGACCGCCGACCGCGCGTGGCATTAATAGATGATCTGGCGCAAGTGAATGTCGAGGGCTCCCTATCCAAAAAGCGCTACGAGGATGTTCTGGCGGCGATGCGTGCCGGCATCGATGTGATTACGAGCCTCAACATCGCGCATCTTGAAGCCTTAGGTGATGCGATATTTCGTTTGACCGGGAAAACGGTCGCTAATACGTTACCGGATGGAATCTTAGCGCTCGCCGATGAGGTCGTCCTGATCGACGTGACGCCTGAAGAGCTGATCGCGCGACTGCAGGCGGGGAAGATCGTCCCGCCGGAACGGATCGAAAACGTGCTGGCGGAATTTTACCGGATGGATACCCTAGCGTCATTTCGTGAGCTTGCGCTGCGCGAGGCGATGCGAACGCGGGATCGCGAGCGAATCAGCGCACCGTTCGAGCGTCTGTTGCTAAGCGTTACGGCGCGGGCGGCCGATGTCTCGCTCATTCGCCGATGCAGACATATCGCGGCGCGTCTGGAGGTCGAGTTGTGCGTCGCCTTTATCCGTGATCCGAAAGAAAAACTTGACAAAACGATCGTCGCGGCTCTCCATAACGAAGTTGCCGATCACCATCTGACCCTCATCGAAGAGATTTCCGCCGACGTCCTTACCACACTGCTCGCGGTTGCCCGTTCGAAAGCCGAAACGACCATTGCGGTGGCGCAAACGCTGCGCGCGCCCCGCTGGCCGCAGCGTAAGGCGTTCGCTCGTCAATTGCTGGATGCGGGCGCGCGCGAGCTGCTGGTGCTCGCAACCAGGCCGTTCGGAGCGGCGGCTCTCCCCATCCTCGAATAGGCCGCCGCTAGCCTTCGAGCCGCGCAACGGTTCGCTCGATTCGCAGCGCTGAGACTAGAATCGTAACCAAGACGACAGCAAAAACGGCATCGACGATCGCCGCCCGGTCCGGAAGATAGGTTGGAAGGGCGATAGCGAGGGCTAACGACAAAGCACCGCGTACTCCCGCCACGCGCACCACATGCATCCAACCCCAGCTCAACCACGGGCGTGCTAGCGAGAGCAAACCGTAAGCGAGCACTCCGCGAGCCAGCGCTATACCGGCTAAGGTTGCTGCAATCACAAGCGGGCTCTGAAACAGGTGCGTCAGCACACTTGCCGCGCCGATCAAAAAAAATAGGACGGCGTTGGCAGCGGCCGCAACGCGATCCCAGAGCTGTTCGACTCGCACGACCCCCGCGTCGCCTAATCCGCAGCTGCCGAACTGGCGCAGAGCGATTCCGCATGCCAGCGTTGCAAAGATGCCCGAGAAATTGAAATGATCGGCAATGTAGTAGCTACCATAAGCTCCGGCGACGCTCGCGAGAATCGGCAGCACGACACCGAACCGCTCGCGCAGCAAGAGCGAAAACAGCCACCCGATCACGGCTCCGAGCGCGATCCCCGCGAACGCGCCGAGTACTGCGGTTTCGATGAGCCGCTCACTGCCGGCAACCGTAACCCCGATGAGTACAGCCGCTAACAAGACTCGGTAAAGCACGACGGCCATTGCGTCATTGAGCAGCGACTCGCTCTGAACGATGGTCGCGAGGGCTTTGGGAACATCGAGCTGCTTAAAAATTGCAACCACGGCAATCGGATCGGTAGCGCTCAAAATCGCACCCAGCAGGAACGCTACCGTCCAAGGCAGGCCGGCCAGATGGGCCGCTACGCCGACGATCAGCGCGGTCAGCACCACGCCCGGTACTGCTAAGAGCGCGATCGGCTTCCACTCGCGCAGCATCACTCGCCCATCTAGATTCCAAGCGGCTTCAAACAAGAGAGCCGGTAAAAACAGATACAGCGTTAACTGACTGAAGAATCCACCCAGCACGTACGGCTGAAACAGACCGGTAATGACGCCCGCGATCAGCAGGGCGACGATCTGCCAAATGCGCATTAGTGGGTGTGAGTGAAGTTGCCGACTTGCACGCCGCGCTCGCGAATGGCGGTAATCGCGCTCCGCATGCCGAGCGGATTCTCGGGACGTCCGACTGCCTCGAAATACCACTCCGGATCGATGTTCAAGGTTCGTGTTTGAATCATGTCGACGCGTACGTCACCCAGGAACGCGGCCATCGCGCGCAGTTCATCGGCGTCGTCGGTGACACCCGGATGGGTGAGTAGGTTCAGCGAAACCCGCAAGCCGGACTGCGAGGCCAGCCGAATCGACTCGAACACATCCTCAAGCGCGTAACCTTGCGGTCGATAATAGGCCGCGTACACGTCCGGACGAAACGAGTTCAGGCTGACTCGGACCGCTTGCAGGCCGGCGTCGATGCAACGCCGCAGGCCCGAGGTAATACTGCCGTTGGTGTTCAGATTGATCGTACCGTTAGACTGCGCCGCGCGCATCAGCTCGATCGAGCGCGCGACCGCAATCGAGCGCAGCAATGGCTCGCCTTCGCAGCCTTGTCCAAATGAAACGATTCCATCCTCCACTCGTTCGAGGTGGAAGATACCGATTCGCGCCAATTCCTCGGCGGTGGTTTCGAAATCGATTCGGGTCTGAGGTGAGGGCAGGTTCGCCTCGGGCGCAAGTTCCGAGATGCAGCCGACACATCGCGCATTGCATTTGGGCGACACCGGTAATGCAGCCTCGCCCCGC
>JBDTCU010000315.1:0-7101 GCA_039923415.1 Vulcanimicrobiaceae bacterium | reverse complement strand
CCGGGCTGCTCGATCGCAATATCGATCCCGCTCACCACCAAAGCTGCACCCAACTCGGCAGCGGCCCAGGAAACCTGGGCGTCTCGACCCGGCTTCGCATCGCGAGTGAAGATGATGCGCGCGTCGTCGGGCAAGTCTTGGATCGAAGCGTAGGTCACGTGGGCGCTTTCAGCAGTTGTTATTTCGGCGACGCCGCAGACGAACGCGCCGCGCTTTCCGGCGATGCGCTCGACAACCGTCACTTGCGCGCCCTTGCCGGCCACGACGAGTGTGTAGGGGAATATGCCGCCGTCTTTAGCGTCGTAATTGATTACGATAGGCTCGTCCACGCAGACATCGTCGGGCACGTAAACGAAAGCTCCGCCATCGGAGAAAGCGCTTGTCAGGGCCGCAAATTTGCTGTTTTTATCAATCACCGAGCCAAAAGCGGTCGTAAATAGGTGAGTATGCTCGCGCTTGGCGGTTGCCAAGTCGCAGACGATTACGCCGCGCGAAGATACTGTCGGGAGCACTGCGGCGCTGGACACCGGCTGGACCGCGGAGAGGTCAAGTGCTTCGAGATCAATCTTCCAATAGCGGCCGGGACGTTCGCGATTACTCTTGAGGGAGAAGTAGCGGCTTAGCGCGGGGTTCTCGGGTGAGATCGGTGCGGCGATTGAGCTAGGCAAGCGCTTCGATCTCCTCGCGAATCTTATCGTAGCCTTCGCGCTCGATGAGGTTGGCGAGTTCCGGGCCGCCTTGTTTGACGATCCGGCCATCCATCATGATGTGCACGACATCCGCGGTGATATATTGGAGAATTCGCGGATAGTGGGTGATGATCAAGAAACCGGTGTTCTTGCTCTCTTCGGAGTCGCGCATCGCATTGACCGATTGGCCGACCGCGCGCAACGCGTCAACATCCAAACCCGAATCGGTTTCGTCGAGAATCGCATATTTGGGTGCAATGACGGCAAGCTGCAACATCTCGAGACGCTTCTTTTCCCCGCCCGAGAAACCGTCGTTCAAGTAACGGCCCATGAACGAAGGGTCCATGTCGAGCAGCTCCATCTTTTCCATCAGCAGCGCGCGAAACTTGGCCGGTGTTAAATCGCCTGGTTTTACCGCCTGGCGGGCTGCATGCAGAAAGTTTGCAACTTTGACGCCGGGAATGGCGGCCGGATATTGGAACGAAAGAAAGAGGCCGGCTTTGGCGCGTTTGTCCGGCGAGAGCGCGAGCAAGTCTTGGCCGTCAAGGGTTACAGTGCCGGACTCGACCTTGTAGTTGGGATGCCCGGTTACCGAGAACGCCAGCGTCGATTTGCCGCTGCCGTTCGGCCCCATGAGTGCGTGAACTTTCCCCGGTTCGACGTCGAGATCGATCCCTTTGAGGATGCCGGTGCCGGCCACTCCGGCGCGCAGGTCATGTATACGAAGGCCCGATTGGGACACGCTGATGCTCCTTGGTGAGAGGTGAACGCTGAATACCGTCCACCCTAATGGTACGGGTTGGGGGTTAGAAAGTCAAGGATAAACTGGACTATCTGCCGATTTCGTGCTACCATCTAGAGACCCTATGCAAGCAGACCGGTTTTTCCAGACCACCCGCGGCAAAATTGTAGCAGAACTGCGGCGCTGCCGCTCGGCGTCGGCCGTCGATTTGGCCACGGTTTTTGGCCTTTCACCCAATGCGATCCGTCAGCAACTGGTCGTGCTAGAGCGTGATGGGCTGGTGCTGGAGCGCTCGGTCCGCCGAGGCCCAACCAAACCTACCTACGAATTTTCGCTCACTCCAGAATCCGAAAAGCTCTTCCCGCAGCACTACGACCGCATGCTCTCCGCAGTATTGCGCGAAGTACGCGATCAGCAGGGCGCTGCCGGCGTGAAGTTAATTTTTGACGGGATCGCCAAGCGAGCCTCAGATAAGGCGCGTAATCGGATGACCGCAGGTGACGTCGAAGGTAAACTTGCGCAGCTAACCGATGTACTGCGCGATCAGGGCGTGGTGGCCGATTACAGTCTGATCGATGGCGGGTTCGCGCTTCACGAACACAACTGCCCGTACGGCAGCGTCGTTAAAGAACATCCGGAAGTCTGCTCGGTAATCCATCGCGTCCTCGACGATACGATCGGCGGAGAACACATTCAAACAGAATCGCTTGCAACCGGCGGCCAAGAATGCCGGTTCGAAGTTAAAGTCACCTCAGGAAAGGGCTGAATCACCGTGGATTTCGCGAAATTTCAACGTTTGGTCGAAGAGCGCAGCGGTTTCCGCACGATGGAAAACCCCACGGCGAGTGGCGAGTATTTTAGCGATTCTTGCGGCGATCTGTATAATTTCTTTTTGAAAGTCGGCCCGGGTGCGGTGATCGAAGATATCTCGTATTTCACCACCGGCTGCGGCTTCGGCACCGCGACCTGCAGTTTAGTTGTCGATCTGGCAATGGGCAAGACGATCGACGAAGCCCTGGCAATCAGCGAGCAGCAAGTGCAGGACCAACTTGGCGGCTACCCCGAGAAGAAGAGCGACTATCCGGGCCGCGCGCTCGAAGCGCTGAAAATCACGATCGACGATTACAAGCAGAAAGTCGCCGACGGAAAGATTCCCGATTACGGCGCAATGCCGCCGCCCGTGCGTTCATCGCAACCGGCCGTTGCCGTGCCCGAACCGCCAATAACCGACGACGGCAAAGTCCTAATCAGACTCCACTAACGCCTGGTGTGGCATTCACCAAAACGGGACCGGGCACAATAACGCCCGAACGTGGACACCAATTCTGTCACACTGGGCAGGATTCACCGACAGGTGAATCCGTAGTCGAAGTGCGGCCTTACCGAAATGGCGACGAGCGCGATCTGGTCCACGTCTTTCACCGCTCGGTGCGCGAAGTAGCCATCGCTCGTTACAGCGACCTGCAAGTTCGCGCATGGTCCAGCTCGGTCCCCGATCCGAAAGAGTGGCGCAAACGAATGCGCCAACGCGAAACGTTCGTTGCCGATAACGGCTCGACGCTCGTTGGATGGATCGAGCTTGTAAAGAATGGACATCTCGATATGCTCTACTGCGCACCCGAGGCGGCAGGGACCGGCGTCGCCGGTCGCTTATACGACGAGATCATTCGACGAGCGCACGAACTCATACTTATGCGACTCTTCACTGAGGCGAGCTTGTTCGCTGAATCGTTCTTTCGCAAACGCGGCTGGAAGGTCGACGAGCGCGAGATCGTAATCCGTGCTGGAGTCGAAATCCCACGCGCCCGCATGTCGACGATAAACTTCTAACGCGAAATCGACCCTCAATCGACGGAACGCGCCTAAGTTCGAAGGCAATGCCGCACTCGAGGCGCCAAAATCCCGATAAGCCCTCCAGCCCCAACATCGTGCTGACTCATCCGAGGGCGTATGCCTCGGACGAGGATCACTTGCCGGCGCTTTTCCTTGGCGTCGTACTCTCTGGAATGTTCGTGCGCGTCAGCTTTATTCTGCTGCGCTCCCGGCCTTGAACCGCTTCTAGGTGCCGGCGAGATAGGGATTGGAGCGGCGTTCCGTGCCGATGGTGGTAAACGGGCCGTGTCCGGGGACGACGACGCTCTCGTCGTCGTAATCCAGTAGTTTGCGGTGGATTGAGGCGACGATATCTTCCATCGAGGTTCCGCCTAGATCCCAACGCCCGATCGAGCCCGCAAACAGCGTGTCGCCGCTAAGAATGGTGGTACGATCGGCATCTGCGACCTCGAAACAGACGCTGCCGGGTGTATGTCCCGGCGTGTGCAGCACGCGCATCTTGACTGCGCCGGCACAGAGAACCTCTCCGTCGTGCAAATCTGCGTCGAGCTTTACGACAGCCGGCGGGGTTGTAAGACCGACCCAGCGGGCTTGCAGCGCCAGCGTTTGGTAGAGCGGCAGATCGGCCGGATGCAGCAAACCGGCGGCTCCGGTACTCTCACGCAAGCGCCCGAGATCGCCGATATGATCGATGTGCGCGTGCGTGTGCACCAAATACTTGGCTTTCCAACCTCGGGCCGCAAGCAGCTCCAAAACGCGATCGACACCATCGCCGCCGTCCACCACGATTGCTTCTCTACTGGTTTCGTCGGCAACGATCGTGCAGTTGCAGCTCAGCGGGCCGAGCGTTACATGTTCGAGGATCACGTGGTTACACCAAAGTCGTGGAACGTGCCGCCGAAATATCCTAGCGGCTCGCCGCCGCGTGCCGTGCACGAAAGCACGCGGCCGATGAAAACACTGTGCGAACCGGCGTGGTGCTCTTCAACCACCTCACAATCTAGGTGCGCCAGCGTATCGTCGATCACGGCGGCACCGGTTCTATCTATGTGATAGGCAACGTCTTCAAACTGCCGCTCTCGGAGTTTTCCCGAGAATCGCTCGGCCAACTGCCGTTGGCGTTGACTCAGGATGTTGACGCAGAAAATCTTCGAACTCGAGATAAAGAGGTAACTGCGGGCCTCGCGATTGATGCAGATCAGCACCATCGGCGGATCGATCGAAACACTTGCGAAAGCGCTCACGGTAACGCCTCGCGGTTCGCCCTCGCGCAGGCTGGTAACAACCGTAACACCGGTCGGGAAGCGCCGCATGACTTCCTTGAACAGCGCAGCGCTGGGAGCCTCGCTCACTTGATGCGTGCGCCGATCCCCGTTCCATCACCCAGCGGAATGATCGTGGCGTCGAGTTGGGGATGTGAAAGAAACAGTCGATTGAACTCCTGTGCGCCGTCGTATAGCAGATTGTCCAGGACCAGCAGGCCCGAGAGCTTGAGCAGCGGCAGACACAACTCCAAATACTGTTCGTATTCATCGACGCGTGTATCGATAAAGATTATATCGAGGTTGCGCTGGGGAAATATCTCCAAAATCTCGGTTGCCGGCTGATTGATAATTTCGATGACACCGGCTTTTCCGGCTCGCTCGAAATACGAGCGGGCAACATCGGTCCGGTCGAAATCGGGTTCGATCGTCCAGATCTTGCCGGCAGGCGGCAGTGCCAGCGCCATCCACAGCGTTGCATATCCGTAAGCGGTCCCCAATTCCAGAATTCGATTGGCCTGCATGCAGTGCACCAACGTCGAGAGCAGCCGGCCGACTTGGCGAGAGACGATCGGGATATCTTCTTTTCGGCCCTGCTGTTCCAACTCAAGGAGCAGAGGCGGAGGCGAACGATGAGCCGATTCGAGGAATGCCGAGGCGTCGATCATTCTAATTCATCTACAGCTTTGGGACGGACGCAACCTTCTAACGAACGTGGGCCGCCGTATGGGTCAGCAATATTCGTGCGATCGCGTACAAAATCGCAATCAATGCCAACCCGAGTATGAGGGTGCCCCAGAGCGATTCGAGCGGGTTTTTCATCCGGCAGGGCTTTGGCCCGGCAGGCGTCGCTTCCCCTCCAAAGAGAACCCTGCACGACCCCATGTCTAAACGCTTACGGCTGTTCCCGCTCAACGCCGTGCTCTTTCCCGGAGCCGTGCTGAATTTGCACGTGTTCGAGCCGCGCTACAAGCAGATGATCAGCGAATGTTTGGACAGCGGTGAGGGGTTTGGGGTTGTTCTAATTCGCGAGGGTGATGAAGCCGGCGATCCGAGCGTGAGCCCGCATCAAATCGGCTCGATCGCGGAGATTGTCGAAGTGACGCCGCTGCCGCTCGGGCGGTACTATATCTCGACGGTCGGCCGCCAGCGTTTTAGAATTAGCGAAATCGTTAGTCGCGAGCCATATCTCACGGTTGAGGCGGACGTACTGAGCGAAGATACAATCGACGAGGTCGCGCTCGAAGAGTTGACCGCAAACGTGCGCGGGTTGTTTCTTGAGTACGTGGAGCTGCTAGTTGAGTTCTCAGGCGAACCGGCCACGCTCGATATTCCGGGCGACGCACAGAGTACGTCATACCTGGTTGGCGACGCGCTTCAAGTTGCCGACACCATGAAACAGCGGCTGCTTGAAGTGAACAGCACCAAGCAGCGATTAACCGTCGAGTTGAGTTTTTTGCGCCGTTTACTGCCGCAGCTGCGCAAACTTCTGGAACGAAAAGAAACCGAGTCAGCGGCTCGCAAAGGGCGCAGTCAGGATGAAACCTTCCGTCACGACCAAGAGAAATTTTTCGGAAAATACTTCAGCGCGAATTGATCCTAGCGGCCGAAAGAAGAACGTTGCGCAGCAGTGCGACGTTGGTGACCGGCCCGACGCCGCCCGGTACGGGTGTAATCGCGCCGGCAACCTGCAGTGCCGACTCGTAGTCGACGTCGCCTTTGAGATGACCGTCAACAACGGTGGTGCCTACATCGATCACCACCGCGCCCGGCGCGATATCGTCCCCGCTTATCAGACCGGGAACACCGGTTGCAATCACCACTACCTCGGCCATTTTTACGTAAGGCTGCAGCGAACGTGATTCTTTGTGAAGCACGGTAACGGTCGCATGACGCGCCAGCAGCAGCATCGCAACCGGTGCGCCGACCACTATCGATCGGCCGATCATCACGGCTCGCTTGCCGGCGAGCGGCCAGGCCGGGCTGCGTTCGAGCAGCAGCATCACCGCGGCCGGGGTCGCCGGAACAAACTCCGTACCACTGCCGAACGCGAGATTGCCTTGATTGATCGGGTGCGTGCCGTCGACATCCTTGTGAACCGGAATCGCGTCGGCTATCGCGCGAATCGAAAGCTGAGGAGGAAGCGGCTGCTGGAGCAATACGCCGTGGATCGAGGGATCGCGCCCGAAGCCTTCCAGCCGTTCTCGAACACGAGCGACGGTCGCAGTGGTGGGCAGTTCGGTGATCTCGACATCTATGCCGACTCGCTCACCTATCTTGGCCAGGTTCCGAACGTAGGCTAAACTGGACTCGTCCTCGCCGACCAGCGCGATCACCAGCCTGGGATGAATCCCCGCCTCGATTAGCGCAGTACAACGGATAGTGAGATCTGCGCGCAGTTCGGCGGCAAGAGCGCGTCCATCGAGAATCTGAGCCGGCACGGCACGCGGTTTCGTCCGCTGGAGGACCCTTCCCTGGAACACGTTCGCAAAGAAGCTCGCATAGGTCGACATTTCTCCCCGGCGGAGTTCGAGCGTGCATTCAGGGGATTTCATCAGTTGTATCAAGCTCGTCC
>JBDTCU010000314.1:0-4143 GCA_039923415.1 Vulcanimicrobiaceae bacterium | reverse complement strand
GCATGCACCTTTCGGACGATCAACACTTCGGCCTGCTCATCGCGACCGGCGAGGCGATTGCAAACGCCGTCGAGCACGCCTACCGCGGGACGGACCCGGGCCTGGTGCGGATCGACTATACGACTGCGCCGAATCGTCTGACCGTGACTGTTGAAGATTACGGTCGCTGGCGCCCGTTCGTGCAGCGCGACGACCGCGGACACGGCATCGAATTGATGCATGCGCTGACTGACGGGGTTCAGATTAAGTCGACAAAATCACATACGAATATCAGCTTGACGCTGCATCTCGATCAGCAAGCTTCTTAGCAGCATCCCGCCGACACCGTCCGATTCACTCGACCGTCTGCAGTACCACCGCCGCATTGATGCCGCCGAAGCCCGAACTGTTGCACAGGACCACTTCAGGGCGCAGCCGCAAATCGTCGCGATTGCAGGCAATATTGCAGTGTTCATCGCGTTCGCTCAAATTCACCGCACCTGGAAGCATTCCGTGGCGCATACCTAGCAGAGCGAGCCCAATCTCCCAGGCTCCGGTCGCCCCGAGAGCATGCCCGTGCTGACCTTTGGTAGCACTAACCGGAATCCGTCCTAGCTTTTCTCCGAAGATTTGACGATATGCCAGGCTCTCGGCGACATCTCCGATTCGGGTTGAAGATCCATGCGCATTGATCGCCTCGATCTGATCGGGACTGACACCCGCCTCGTGCATCGCTCTCCCGAATGCGCGAGCAGTCTCATCCCCATCCGGTCGCGGCGCCGCCATATGATGGGCGTCATTCGTCATGCCGTATCCCGCGATCTCGCCGTAAATCGGCGCGTCGCGCGCGATCGCATCCGCATACCGCTCCAGCATCAGCACACCCGCGCCTTCGGCCATAACGAACCCGTCGCGATCCCGATCGAACGGCCGGCTGGCGCTGGGCGGATCGCCGTTGCGCGTCGACATCGCACCGATAACTGTGAACGCGCCATAGATCAGCGGCGCAAGCGGTGCTTCGGCGCCGCCCGCCAGCGCAGCCCGAACGTCGCCGCGCGCTATTGCCCGGAATGCTTCGCCGATCGCGACCGCGCCGGATGCGCAGGAGTTTCCGTTAGAGAGGGTCGGCCCGGTCAAACCGAATTCGATTGCGATATTGCACGTTGAGGCGCTCCCAAAAACCGAGACCGCGAGCAGCGGGTGAACGGCCGCCAAACCTTTGGCGCGAAACAGATCGCTCTGCTCGTCGGCGTAGGCCAGGCCGCCTAGCGCAGAGCCGATATAGACGCCGATCTCGCGACCGTTTCCGTTCACCGAGAAGTGCGCATCGTCGAACGCCAAGCGCGAGGCAGCAATCGAAAACTGGGCATATCGGTCGGTCCAGCGAATTCGTTTGCTTGAGAGAAAATCGCGTGCATCGAAATCCGTTATCTCGGCGGCAAGCTGCGAGGGATACGTGCTCGCATCGAACCGAGTGAGCTGTTTGGTAGCGATTCGCTTACTGGTAATCCCTTCCCAAAGCGCTGCAGCTCCAATGCCGAGCGGGGTTATCATTCCAAGTCCGGTGACGACGACCCGATGCTGTTCGCTCACGATCCGCCTTCAGCCAAAAACTTGATCCGCGCAAGAGTCTTAGCCGCAATATTGTGAACGAAAAAGTTACAGACGATGTGCTTTCCAAAAAAATCGTTCGCAATCGGGAAATCAAACTCGAGCTTATGATCGATGATCACGCGGGTCCTCGTACCCTCGGGTTCAAAACGCCAAACAACCTCCATGCCGCGCGTCCACCCTTCAATATGACGAAAGCGAATCTCGGGCGTCTGCGGATCGTTGATCTGTTCGGCGGTCCAGTGCACCGGCAAACCGTCGCGACTTGCGCCCATCTCGACAATTCGATGCCGGCCCTCTGAAGAGCGAAGCCGCACATAACGATAATGCGGAAGATACTCGGGCCAACGCTCGGTCGGCGCCGCATAACCGTAGATCCGTGACGGCGCTGCTGCGATCAGAATCTGGTTGCGGGTCTCGATCATCGGGTTACCGCTTTCAATAGGAAAGGAGCAAGCGGCAGCGCGAGACGCGGTACCCTCAAGAGCATTTTGACTGTAGTTCCAAGGCGCCGGCGCGCGGCAATCCGGCGACCATGTTGGAACGCATATTGGCCCGGTCTGGATTGGATAATCGCTTGGGCGCCGGCGATCGCACTGCCGAGCGCAAGCATCACACCCTGGCCGGTGAACGGATCGACGAATCCGGCCGCGTCTCCAATCAGGATGACGCGCGGAGCACAGAGCGCGCGCGTCCGATGGGCCAGCGGCCCAACCGCGACTCGTTTCCCGATCCGCTCGACGCCGTCAAATGAACGTCGTCCGGCGCCAAGTTGGCGCGCCGCCGTGCCCAAGTGTTCATCGACCGCTCCGCGCCAGGCTTCTAACCGATCCGCGTCCACGACTACCATGACGTTGGCGCACTCCGAACCGATCGGATTGATCGCAAAGTAGGTGTGTCGATCGACGTACATTTCAATGAACCCCTCCAGGTCGCCGAATCCGCGATAATGCCCTCCGAGCGCGAAACGAGGCGTCCCTCGCGGCGGCAGCGCGAGCCCGGCTTTGCGGGCGACCAGCGAGCCGATTCCGTCCGCGCCGACAACCCGAGCGGTTTTCAGTATCTGCAATACTCCTGAAGAATCTCTAAAATGAACGACCGCCTGCTCCGCGGTCAGTTCGACGTCTTCAACGCGGCCATTCACCAGACGAGCCCCTGCATCGAGCGCGGCATCCAACAGCAATTCGTCAAACTGCGCGCGGGCAATCGACCAGGCCCTCGCGCCAAACGGCAATTCGACATCGGTTCCGCCGGAGTGCAGCCGAATCCCGACGATCGGTGCGACGTGCGGGCGTATGCGATCGGCAACGCCCAATTGGCGTAGGGCCTCGATCGCACCGGCATTGAGATACTCACCGCAGACTTTGACGCGCGGGAACGGGGTGCGTTCGAAGATCGTCACGTCCAACCCGGCCCGTGCCAACTGCAGCGCGCAGGCCGAACCGGCCGGCCCGGCTCCGACGATCGCGACGCTATTCATCGCGCAGCAGCATGCGATAGAACGGGACCCGATCGACTCGAGGATTGCGCCAACCCGCAATGCGGCAGAGATCGCGCGCTTCGTCGGGCGTATAAGCACGGCGCGCCGAGAGCGGCGCGTCGTGACGGGTAAGGCGATTGCGCGACACGACCCGGCTGAAGATGTACGCGCCCAGCCAACCGATTCCGGCGCGACGAAGATCGCAGAGTACCGGCTGTAATCGCGCAACCCGCCGCATCTCGCGCAGCAGCCGTACAGCCGGTTCCGGATCGAAATGATGGAGCGCCAGATTACACATCACCACGTCGAAGGAGTCGTCCGCGAAGGGCAGTGCCTCACCGTTGGCGAGAACGAATGAAAGGGCTGCATGCCCGGCGGTGCGGCGTCGAGCGATGTCGAGCATCTGCGCGCTCGAATCGAGGCACGTGACTCGCAAGTCGCGTCCGGTTCGCTCGAAATCTCGCACCAGCGCGAGCGGAATGTCGCCGCTGCCGGTGCCGATATCCAGCACTGTCCTAGGATCGATCTTTTGGAAGATTCGGCGAACGGGAGAAGCTCCGCCTAGGAAGCGGTTTGCAATCTCGATATCGCGCAGGCTGCCTTCGAGTTCGGCGGGTGAATCGACCGGATCGTCCAAAAGCTCCCGGTCGGTGGCCCGCACGCGAACTGCTAACTCTTCTTAAAATACTCCGCGTTGAGCGCGGTGAAATTGTTCCACTTCTCCGGAACATCCGAATCAGCGAAAATCGCTTCGACCGGGCAGGCGGAGACGCAGGCACCGCAATCGATGCAGACTTCGGGGTCGATGAAGAGCATCTCGTCGCTGTCACCGCCGTGGATGCAATCGACCGGACAGACGTCTACGCAAGACTTGTCCTTGGTTCCGATGCACGGTTCGGTGATGACGTATGACATAACAGAAGTGTATTCGGGGAGGCGACTTTCGGTCTCCTGGTTTAGTCGGAAACCCTTAAAAAGCAAGCGCCCGGGTGGCCTGCGCTGCATTGCCGGCCCGGGGGCTTGCAATCGGAGCTTACGCGGAGCGGCGCGAGACCATCCGCAGAATGTAGAGC
>JBDTCU010000313.1:0-4702 GCA_039923415.1 Vulcanimicrobiaceae bacterium | reverse complement strand
CAGCCGGTGCGTTTTGCAAACTCCATCAAGGTTTGGGTGCAATCCCGGATTTGGGTGATGCTGCCGGCGTAGGTCTCGGATTCAGGCAGCCAGACCGTTTGGATCGAATCGACGATGAGTGCGCGCGGCAGCAAACCTTCCAAATGGTCCAGAACCGCGCGCAGATTCGTCTCCGGATACACGAGCAGATCGGAGCCCAATCCTAAGCGCTGCGCTCGCAATTTCACTTGCGCCGCCGATTCTTCGCCGCAGACGTAGACGACCGGTGCGCCGCGCTGGGCGAGCAATGCGCCGATCTGCAGCAGCAGTGTCGACTTGCCGGCGCCGGGAGGTCCGCCGATCAGCGTCAGGCTGCCGGGAACGATGCCGCCTCCGATTACCGCGTCAAACTCGGTGAGCCCGCTTTTGATTCGCGCGACCGACGCGCTATCGATCTCAGTGAGCCGAATAGGCGCGCTCGCGGGGTTGCGTGTCGGAACGGCCGAGCTTCGCGCTGCGGCCACGCGCATCGGTCGCTCGTCGAACGAGTTCCAAGCCTCGCACGACGGACACCGGCCGAGCCAGCGCGGCGATTCGAAACCGCAAGCCGAGCAGAAGAATATCGAACGCGCTTTTGCCACGCAGGTCAGTTCCGGCCGGAGGGTGCGCCTGCCCTCCAACGAAAGGCGCGCTCGTGCCAGCAACCTTGCAAATCGCAATCGACGGTCCGGCCGCCTCGGGAAAGACCACCGTCGCGCGCGCGCTCGCCGAGCATCTGGGGCTGCTCTATCTCGACACCGGCGCGATGTATCGCGCTCTGGCGTATATGGCGCTGCACACCCAGACCGATCTCGACAACCAACATGCATTGATTCGGCTCTGCGAGCGGGATCGCATTAGGGTCGCGCTGGACGGCGCCTCGCCGCTCGGGTTCCGGATATATGCGGGCGAATTGGAGCTGGGCGATCAGTTGCAATCAAACGAAGTAACGTCGGTGGTTTCTACGATCGCCGCTCACCCTCTGGTTCGCGAATCGATGGTCCGCGAGCAGCGGCAGATCGCGCGCGAGGGCCCGGTCGTGATGGCAGGCCGCGACATCGGCACGGTCGTGCTGCCGCACGCGCCGTATAAGATCTTCTTGACGGCCTCGGTACAAGCTCGGGTCGAACGGCGCCGCTCGCAGCTTGAAGCGGCCGGCGTAGAACTGGATGCCCATCGGTTGGCTGAGGAGATCGAAGAGCGAGATCGGATTGACGAACAGCGCGCCGCCTCACCGCTGCGAGCCGCGCCGGACGCGCATATGATCGACTCCAGCAATTTGACCGTCGATCAGGTCGTCACGCAGATCCGCGCGATCGTGCAAGGGTGACCGCCTACGACATCGGTAAAGCGGTATGCTCGGCGGTGCTGCGCGTGTGGCGGCTGCGTGCATCCGGAACTGCGAACGTCCCGCTCGACGGTCCGTTAATTATCGCCTGCAATCATGCGTCGTACCTGGACCCGCCGGCGCTCGGCGTGGCCTGTCCGCGTCCAATCCGATACATGGCGAAGGCCGAACTCTTTGCGATCCCGCTGTTGGGTTCGATGATTAGCGCCTTCGGTACATATCCGGTCGATCGCCATAGAAGCGCGACCGCGGCGATCAAACGGTCGGTCGAGATACTGCGGGCGGGCGGGTGCATCGGCATATTCCCAGAGGGAACTCGCAACGCGTCGGGCTCGGCGACGGCCCGGGAAGGCGTGGCATTGCTGGCTTCACTGGGTAAAGCTCCGGTAGTCCCGGCCTACATTGCCGGTTCGGATCGGGCTCGCCGGCTACATCAGATAAAAGTCGCTTTCGGCCCCGCCTTGCGATTTCCAGGCGATCGGAAAGCGAGCCGCGATAGCTTGGCGAAGTTCACCGAACAGATCATGGGCGAGATTCATTCGCTCGCGGAGAGCATCGATGGAAATTAAGAAGGCCAAGGTTCAGGGATTCTGCTTCGGCGTTGCTATTACGGTAAAAAAAGCTGAGGAAGCAATTGCGGCGCGTGATAACGTGACCACCCTCGGAAACGTGGTGCATAATCCGCAGATGGTAGAATCGCTCGCAAGCCGCGGATTGCGCAACGCCGGTTCGATCGACGAGGTCGAATCCGGGACGTTGTTCGTACGCGCCCACGGCTTGCCGATTGAGGTCTTCGAAAAAGCCAAAGAGAAGAATCTGAGCGTTATCGATGCGACCTGCCCGATGGTGACCAAAATTCACGTGCAGGCCGAGCGGCTTAAGGCCGACGGTTACAAGATCGTCGTGGTCGGCGATCCAAATCATCCCGAAGTTAAAGGCACGCTCAGTCACGTTCCTGGTTCATGGTGCATTGAGACCGTCGAAGATGTTGCGGGGCTGCCGCGCGGCAGCCGGGTTGGGGTTGTGGTGCAGTCGACTTATTCGGAGGCCCGCTTCACCGACATTGTGAAGGCTCTAACCGCCAAATACTATGAAGTGCGCGCGGTTAACACGATCTGCACCGACACCCACAACCGCCAAACCGAAGCGATCGCGCTCTCCAAACAAGTGCAAGTGATGGTGGTGGTTGGCGGAAAGACGTCAGCCAACACCAAGCATCTTGCCGAACTTGCCGAGATGAACGGAGCACGTGCTTTTCACATCGAAGGCCCCGACGAATTGCACGCCGATTGGTTCGATGGAATTACCGTGGCTGGCTTGATGTCCGGCGCTTCAACTCCCGGCTGGCTGGTGGATAGCGTAGCCGAACGTATGGAGGCTCTGTCCCGTCAGCCCGCCTGAAATCGAAGGTCGTCTCGAACGCATCGTACTCGGATATCGGGGATCTTCACAGATCGCCGATATGCTTTTGTACCATTTTGGTTATGGCGATCACGGACCGGCCCGTCACGGCAAGCGCTTACGCCCGCGTCTGCTGATGGAGATAGCTCAAGCCGATGGCGGCGGGGTGGCCGACGCGCTCGATGCCGCCGCGGCGATCGAGTTCCTTCACAACTATTCGCTCATCCACGATGACATCGAAGATCGGGACGAGCTGCGGCACGGTCGCCAAGCGCTGTGGGTGAAGTACGGTCTGGCTCAGGCGGTGAACGCCGGCGACGCGCTCTGCGCGATCAGCTTCTTGGCATTGCTTGAGGCTAGGCAGCACCACGGCCCCGAGCGCGTGGTACGGATGGTACATGCCTTGCACGATGCCCATCTGATCATGTGCGACGGACAGAGTCTCGACATCGCTTTTGAATCGGCGCGCAAGGTTGATCTCGCTCAGTATTTTAAAATGATCGGTGCCAAGACCGCGGCGCTCTTCGGAGCGGCCTGCGAACTTGGAGCGCTCTGTTCGGAGGCAAGCGATGCGACGATCGCAAGTGCGCGCGAACTTGGCCGCCACTTTGGGCTCGGCTTTCAAATTCTCGACGATGTCCTCGGCATCTGGGCAGACAGCGCCGCCACCGGAAAGCTCCCGGCTATCGATATCGCTCGTCGTAAATGGACCTACCCGGTCGTGTGGGCGCTCAGCGGACCCGCAAGTTCGGCTCGTAACGCGATCGCGCGTGCCTACGCCGCGAGCGCTCCGCTCGAGGCTCGCGACGTTAGCACCGTTGTCGAAGCACTCGATTCGCTTGGAGCAAGGTCGGCCGCAAATACCGCCATTGCAGAACATTTGGACTTTGTGGAACGCTACCCGGTCGGCGATGTCCGGAACTTTCTGCTCGGATCGTTAACACTTGCCTCCCACCAGTAGGTTCGCGCCCCGGCTTGCGCTCTACGGACTGCTGGCGGTGGGTTTGGTTCTGCGGCTGCTGATGATCGGCAACGAGGGTTTTCACAACGATATCGCATCCTTCGAGGGCTGGGCGCTCCAACTCGGGCAGCATCCATACTCGGAGTTCTACTCGCCGTCGCGATTTGCCGATTATCCGCCCGGGTATTTCTATATTCTGGGGTTGATCGGCCATCTCTACACACCTTTCCAATCCCACGACCCAACCTACGGGTTGCTCAAAGTACTAGTCAAACTGCCGGCGATCATCATGGACATGGTCGACGCAGTGCTCGTTTACGCGATCGTGCTTCGTTTTGCAAGCGTTCGCACCGCGCTCGTTAGTGCCGCCTTAGTTGCGCTCAATCCGGCGATCATCTATATCTCGGCGGCGTGGGGACAAGTCGACTCGGTTGCAGCCGGTTTGGCATTGGGCGGGGTTTGGCTGCTGCTGCGCAGCGATGACGGTGACCCAGAGCGGCGCGCGAGTTGGCCGATTGCGCTTGCGTGGCTCGCGCTCACCTACTCGATCCTCATCAAGCCGCAAGCCGCGATCTTGGTGCCGCTGTTCGTGGCTTTTACCTTCGCGGCCAAAACACGGCTGCGGAGCCGATTACTCGGCACGACGATCGGCATTATCGCCTCACTGGTGCTGACTTGGCTGGTCACGCTGCCGTTTCATCCGACCGCAAACCCGATCGATTCCTTTGGCTGGCTGTACGGCAAATACGTATTCGGCAAGAACGTCTACGCGTTCAACTCGGTTAACGCGTTCAATCTGTGGACGATCAAGTTCCCGTTCTGGCAGCTCGACAACCAAAAGATCATCTTTTTACCGCAGTATCTCTGGGGTCTGCTGCTCTTAGTCGCGGCAACCGTCCTGACGATCGTGCGGTATCTGCAAACTCGAACGCCGAGGGCGCGTCTCGAGTCGGCGGCGATCTTGCTCTTGGCGT
>JBDTCU010000312.1:0-3775 GCA_039923415.1 Vulcanimicrobiaceae bacterium | reverse complement strand
AGCGGTAGGAGTAACTCTCCGGCCGGAGGAGCGGTGAGCGCCTGAAGGCGCGGCGCATTCTCGTGCGTGAGAATTCCGATAACCCCCCGAACCACTTGCGCGGCACTCGTATCGATCGCGGTAATCCGACCGCTAGCGATCGCGGCGCCGAAGAGAACGCCGTGCGTTACGTTCTCAACAGGCCACTCGGCGCTATACGTCGCCTGACCTTGCACTTTGCGTTCGCCCTCGACACGGCTGAGCGGCGCGCCGATTAGCTCGATCGGTTTTTGAATCACGGCGGTCATGTGCGTTTTTCCCTTAAGGTCGCTACGGCGCGTTCGAGCACGCGTCGCATTAAATCCACTTTGAAAGCGTTTTGAGATGTAGTATGCGCATCGCGAGCAGCCGCCTCGCCGGCGCGTGCGATCGCGGCTTGGCTCCAAACATGTCCGCGCAGCACCTGCTCGGCCTCGTGCGACCGCCACGGCTTGGTCGCGACACCGCCGAACGCGATCCGCACCTCGCGCATAACCTCGCCGCTCCATTCGATGCCGACTGCCGCCGAGACGAGCGCGAATTCGTATGAGGCGCGGTCGCGAACCTTCAGGTAGTGTGAACGGCGGGCAACCGCAGCGGTCGGAATTTCGACCGACACGATCAGCTCGCCGCGTTTCAGATGCGTCTCGGCTTGGGCCGATTCGGTCGGCGTGCGATAGAATCGCTCCAGCGGCACGGTACGTTTATCAGTTTTCGAGCGAATCACCAAACTCGCATCGAGAGCCACCAGCGCGACCGCGAGGTCCGAGGCGTGCGTCGCGATGCAATGTTCGGAGGCCCCGAGGATTGCGTGCGTGCGATTCTCGCCGGCGATAGCGGGGCAGCCCGCGCCCGGATTGCGCTTGTTGCACGGGAACACCCTATCGCGAAAGTAGCCGCAGCGCGTCCGCTGCATCAGGTTGCCGCCGATCGTGGCCATGTTGCGCAGCTGCGGCGATGCGCTGGCAAGCAACGCTTGCGCAACCATCGGACACTCAAGCTGGATCACCGGATGCGCGGCAACGTCGCTCATGCTTTCGAGCGCGCCGATGCGCACCATGCGGTCGAATTGCTGGATTCCGCGCAGATCGTCGAGACCTCGCAGGTCGACGACCAGCTGCGGCGTTGCGATGCCTTCTTTCATCAAGTCCAGAAGATTCGTGCCGCCCGCGATGAACGCAGCGCGCTCGTCGATCATCGCTAAGGCTCCGTCGGTGTTCGCGGGGCGGCTGTAGTTAAACGGATGCACGGCGCGACTCGTTAACCTGCTGGATCGCCGCCAAAATTTGCGGATAGGCGGCGCAGCGGCACAAGTTGCCGCTCATCCATTCCTTGATCTCTGCATCGCTGCTGGCGTGCCCTTCCTCGAGCAGCGCTACCGCCGACATGATCTGTCCGGGCGTGCAATAGCCGCATTGGAAAGCGTCCTGATCGATGAAGGCTTGCTGGATCGGATGCAACGCGCCGTCGCGACCGATCCCCTCGATCGTCGTCACATCGGCTCCATCGTGCATCACCGCAAGCGTCATGCACGACAGCATGCGCCGACCGTCGACGATAACCGTGCAGGCGCCGCATTGGCCGAAATTGCATCCCTTTTTCGTACCCGTGAGGTGCAGACGCTCGCGCAGCGCGTCAAGCAGCGTAACCCACGGCTCCGCGTCCAGCTTGCGCTCGGCGCCATTCACGCGCAGTGTGATGGTGACGGCTTCGCCCAGACTCGGCGACGCCTGTGATTCCATAGTCGCGCCTCCCTTACAGCGGGTTGCGAGAATTCGATACGCAGTCCGGTTTTTCTCCTACGTGAGAGTCTCCGAAAGCGACCGTGCAAGCGCCCGGAGTGATTATTCGGGACGCGCGCGCAATGCGGGCAAGATCTTCTCCATCGCAACAACATCGACAAACTCACCTTCGAGCTTACCGTGTTGCCTGAAAACGCCGACCTCTTCGTACCCAAGTCGGCGATACAGCCTTTTTCCAGCTTCATTCTTGTTGAGCGCATGAAGAACGATCTTACGGAACTCATGCTTCAAAGCGAAAGGTTCGATGGCGGAGAGGAGCACGGCGCCCATGCCATGCCCACGCAGATTCCGAGAAACGTAGACCGAGAGGTCGGCGATCGCTGCGTGGGCGCAGCGGTGTGAAAACGGATTGAGCGACGCCCATCCGGCGATCTCGGCGTCTTTGGCGAGCGCGACTAGAACGACGAAGCGAGCGCCGTGCTGCGCCCACCACTCCCGAATCTCGGCTTCAGTCTTTGGTGCGGTTTCCAAAGTCGCGATGCGATCTTCGATGCCTTCGTTATAGATGCGGCGTATTGCATCCAGATCGTCACCGCTCGCTTCACGGACTTGAACGGGCTCAGACGTCGCGCTCACGTTTGATTGACGGACGGGTGTGCGATGATAATCTTTTCGGCGGCGCCCCTCGAGACCGGCGCAAGCCATGCAAACAGCGCGGTTGCGGCGCCTGCTCCCAGCATTTGGGCCACGATAAAGCCGAAGATATCCGATGGCGCAATACCGGCGAAGGTATCCGTCATCGCGCGACCGATCGTCACGGCTGGATTTGCGAATGAAGTTGATGACGTAAACCAGTAGGCGCCGACGATGTAGGCTGCGATCGCAAACGGCACCACGGTCGGGCTGAACCGAACGCTGCCCCAAATGACCGCCAACAGCCCAAAGGTGGCAACGAACTCCGAGAAGAGCAGCGAGGAACCGTGACGCGCGTGATGCGATGCAAAGAACATCGGCAGATCGAACATCCGATTCGCGACGGCGGTTCCGGTGATTGCGCCGGCGACTTGGGCCGCAACATATCCCGGAACGCGTGTCCAACTGATGCCGCCGACTGCGGCGTCACACAGCGAAACCGCCGGATTGAGATGCGCGCCGCTGATCGGCCCGAAAGCCAGGATGATTGCGACCAGCGCCCCGCCGGTCGCAATCGAGTTCGCCAGCAGCTCGAGGCCCAGATCCCCGGCAAAGAGCCTCTGCGCCATAATCCCAGATCCAACCACCGCGACGAGAAGCAGGGCCGTGCCCACGAACTCGGCGACAAAAGGGCGAACCAACTGCTTAGACGGCACGAAGTGCAATCAAGCTACGCAACATGTACGTTCCGTCGCGTCGCTTGCGCAGCACGTGGTAGTCTCTTCGTCACGTTCTTCAGTATCCTCGTGGACGGTGTAGACTTCCCAGCGGCGACCCTCCGGGTCGGTTGTCCAAACCTTGGTTTGGTTTGCATAGCAGCATGTCTCTTCTCGCTCGACATCGATATCCAAGCGGGCGGCCTGAAAGCGCGAGATGACCTTATCGACGATCTCCGAAGATTCCACATACACTCCAAAGTGAGCATCGCGGGTCGGCAAGACGGAATCGCGCAAATCCAGGGCAAGTTCGAGGCCTGGCTCATCGGTGATAAAGAGCGCATAGTCGGCCAACTGTTTAGCCGGCTTTGCATCTAGCAGCGTCTCGTAAAAGGCTACGCTTCGCTCAAGGTCGGTAGTGGCAAGATTCAAATGAATTTTCACGCAAATACTTTCTGTTGGAAGACGGTGATCAATGCTTCGTTTAGGCGTGTTTTTACCTCGCCGGCCAGCCGGTAGTAGACCCAGGTTCCCCGACGTTCGCAAGTCACAAGTCCCGCATCCCGCAGAATCTTGAGATGGTGCGAGACCGTCGGTTGATTGAGCGGCAGCCCGGCCGTGAAATCGCAAACGCAGACTTCATCTTCCGCGCGAGCCAGCGTTGAC
>JBDTCU010000311.1:0-7009 GCA_039923415.1 Vulcanimicrobiaceae bacterium | reverse complement strand
GCCGTTCCTTGTGCATGACGCCGAACCGCTGCTCTTCATCCACGATGATCAAACCCAAATCGGCGAAGGTTACGTCCTTCTGCAGCAAACGATGTGTGCCGACGATGATGTCGACCTGGCCTTGCGCCAGTCCCGCCAGCGCGGCTTGCTGCTCTTTCTTGGTTTTGAAACGCGAGAGTTCTTCGATCCGCATCGGAAAACCGGCGAACCGCGAGGTGAAGTTGTGATAGTGCTGGGATGCCAACAGCGTAGTCGGAACCAGAATCGCAACTTGTTTTTTATCGGCGACCGCTTTGAATGCGGCGCGGATTGCAACTTCCGTCTTGCCGTAGCCCACATCACCGCAGACCAGTCGGTCCATCGGGCGCTCGCGCTCCATATCGGCCTTGGTGTCGTCGATCGCTTTTAACTGATCGGGGGTCTCATCGTAGGGGAAGGCTTCTTCAAGTTCGGCTTGCCACGGCGTATCCGGACCGTACGCATGACCGCGCGCCATCTCGCGCTCCGCATACAGGGCGACCAGACCGTCGGCGATCTTTGCAAGCGATTCCGAGACGCGGCTCTTGGTGCGCACCCAATCGGCACCGCCCATCTTTGAGAGGCGCGGCGTTCCGCCTTCGCTGGCGCCGTACTTGCCGACTTGATGCATCTGGGTGACGGGCACCAGCATCCGGTCGGTGCCGGCATATTTGAGATCGAGATAGTCTTGGGTAACGCCGAGAATTTTCTCGGTCCGCAGACCCAGATACTGTCCGATTCCGTGGACCGCATGGACGACGTAGTCGGCAACCCGCAAGTCAGCCAGCGTTACCGGAACGCCCTCTTTAACCGCACGAATCTTGACGCGCTTGGGTGGCTGACCGTAGATTTCACGATCGCCCAGTACGCGCAGATGCAGATGCGGCAACGAAAATCCGGCTTCGATATTTCCTTGATCGACATAAACGCGGCCCTGCAGTTTGCCGCTATCGACTGAACGCAGGTGCAGAAGATGCGGTGCGGTGCGCTCGACCGACAGACCGGCCGCGCGCAGCAGGTCGGTGGTGCGCGACGCGCCCGAACTGACCAAGATCACCGTTTCGCCGGCCGCGACCCAGCCGCGCACACTCTGCACGAACATCTCGATTTGACGATTAAAGTGTTCCGCCGGCGTGGTTTCCAGAACGAAATCTTCGATGATGCGCGGCAGCCAATCGGGTATCCGGCCTTCGATCGAACCCGGCAGTACGAGTGCGTTGCGCGCCGCGAGTGCGGCCTGAAGGCTATCGAGGCGCGGGTACGGGGCGACCACTTCAGCCAGCAGAGCCTCGCCGACTTCATTGTCGTCGATTGAGAGTTCGCCCGAATCGACGCCCGCCAGCAGCACGTGCTCTTCGCGCGAGCGTTCGTCTTCCAGTGCGCGCTCGATGGTTGCGAGCATCGCCGGCTCTTCCAATACCACGATTGCGCGTTCGTCAAAGTAGTCGAGTACGCTCACGCGCTCATCATAAGCGAACGAGAGCCAAGCCTCCGGCACATCGGCACCGCCGGCTAAATAACTGCGCAGCGCCGACATCGCGCTTGCGGGACCGTTGTAGCGCTCGATAACTCGCGCGCGAAACGCCTCCTCGCGCGGGATCTCGTTCCACGGCACGATCGAGAGGCTTTCGAGCGAACCTTCGCTACGCTGCGATTCCAGATTGAAGGGGCGAATCGATTCAACCGCGTCGCCGAAGAACTCAACCCGCGCGGGCGCTGCCGCCGATGCCGCGAAAACATCTAGAATGCCGCCGCGCACGGCGTATTCACCGGCCGCGCTGACGACGTCGGTGCGGCTGTAGCCCAGCCGGTAGAGCCGCTCTTGGGTCGCATCCCAACCGCCCTCGGAGCCGGTCCGCAGTTCGAAGCGGGACGTCTCAAAATGGGAGCGCGGCATCACATACTGCCGCAGGGCGCCGACCGGGGCGATCACGATCCGCGACCGCCGGTCCGCCAAATCTGCAAATAAGGTCATGCGCGCGCTTCGCTCTGAGGGGCTCTCGATCGCGCCGATCGACTCGTCGCGCGAGCGCAGCAAGGCAACCGTTTCCGGTTCTCTCTCGCCCAAGTAGTACAGCAGATCGGTGAAGGTGCGCTCGGCGATGTCGGCGGTCGGAACGACGATCAGCATCTGATCCCCGAGGGCGCGATAGAGCGAGGCCAGTACGGCGGGGCGGGCCGCTGCGATGGTTTCGTGCAGCGCAAACGCGCCGCGTCCGCTGCGCAATCGTTCGACCACGGCGGCCAGCGTGCGGCTTGAGCCGGGCAAATTGCGCACCAGCGCATCGGACAGTTTGGAGATCGGAGCTTCGAGGGTCGTCGTCATCGTGAGAAGGTGTAACCTTGTTAGCGAGTGGTGGGTGTCAGCCGCTGATTATAGCACCCAAGCGCGCTATACTAAAAAGCGATGCTGATCGCCGCTCTGGTTTTGGGATATTCGCTAGCCGCCCACGCCGGTCACCCTGATTTCGCAAAGTCGACCCCGGGCAGCTATCGAGCAAGCGCACGGGTCGGCTTTACGCTGGTTGCTCGCGGTAAGACTGTCGGGTGCGACGCGCATACCTCCGGCGCACGCGCGATTGCCGAGCAGTACGCAAAGAGCAGCGGGGGAAAGGTTACCGCATTCGGGTCAAGCCGAATTGCGGCCGAACGTTCGCTCGCGAGCGCGGTTGCGGTGTTCGTGCGATCCACCAATCTGTCGCTCCTCCGAGAAGAAGCGCTTTACGAACGGATCACTCAACGCGGTGCGGCGCAAGACCAAGCCGCACTCTATCGGTTCCCCTCGGGTGCGGGTTGCGGCCACGGGCGCGACAGCAAAATGTAGGCCGGCGCCGCAAAGGCGCACAACGTTACGGCAAGGTTGAGATCGAGGCTGTTCGCGAACGCAACGTCCGGAAGGTAGCGCACGGCGATCGTGAGCGAGGCGACGATAATCGCGAGTGCGCCGCGCGATTCGATGGCGAGAAATGCAACCGGCAGAATCCAAAGCGCATACCACGGATAGGGATTCGGAATCGCCAACCACACCGCCAGCGCCAGATAACAGGCGCCTTCGCGCCGGCCCCTCAGGGCGAGGCGCAAGCCGTAGAGCGCGGTTATCGCGGCGACCGCCAATGCGCCGACGACGCCGATGCTAAGCGCGCTCGCGTTATGAGGCGCGATTTGCGCAAGCAACTCCGAAAAGAGGTACTGCAGCGAAAATTGCGGCGTGTAGTGTCCGTGTGGAATCAATACGTTGCGAACGCCCCAGGCGAACCGAAGCGAGATCAGCGCGCTTAAGACGAGACCTCCGAACGTTCCGGTCAGAACAGCGGCGAACCGTGCGCGTCTGCGAAAAGCGAATACCGCCAAGACTGCGGCGGCCGCGACTGCGGGCGCCTTTATCACCGTTGAGGCCGCAATCACAAATGCGCCGATACCGTAACCGAATCTGCGCAGTACCACGAAACCCAACAACACGATGGCCAGCATCAATGCGTCATTGTGGCCTTCGGCTGCGGTCCAGATCGCCAACGGGTTCAGCAGCACTCCGGCCGCGCCGGCGAGCCGCTGCTGGACCGGATAATCGGCCAGCGCCAGATAGAACAGCGGACCACAGACCAGCAGCGATCCGGCGGCGAGTATTCGCAGGCCGAGCAACTGTAGAAAAACCCCGCCTGGCGCGAAGAGCATTACGACGGTTTTAGCAATCCACACGAAGACCGGCCCGTACACGCAGATCGGCGGGGGATTACTCCATTGCCAAATCGCCGCGGCAAACATCGGATCGGTTGTAGCGAGTTTTAGGTGTGCGTAAGGATCGATTCCGTGCAGCGACATCACGCCGTATGCGCCGTATGCGTACACATCGCTTGAAAAAATAAGCGGAGAAACGAACGCTGCGGCGAGTGCCGCTAGACCGCCAAGCATAATCGTCAGCAAGATGCCCTTGGGCACGATCGGCGCCCTCAGAAGATTCCACAGCACCGCCGCGTAGGCGACTGCGGCTCCCAATACCGCGGCCGCAAAGATCGCCCAGATGCTAAAACCGAATCCGAGCCAGTTGGTCGCGACCGGCAGAGGCTGTGCCAAGTCGAGGGCGATCGCACGCGGTGCCGCCTGCAGCAGCAATCGGCAGATGATACCGAAAATCACGAAGATTGCGGGGATCGCCCAAATCGCAACTTTTAGGGGCAGCCAGCGCATCAGCCGGCTTGTTCCCGCTTGACGGCTGATAGCTCGGCGGCGGCGAGCGCCAGCACCAGCCACCACCAGCCCCCGACTTTCGGAAAGAACGTGAGGAAATCGGCGACTTGATGCACGGCAAGCGCAATGGCCGCCGCGAACGCGCCCGCGATCAGCGGCGATGCTAGTCGGTCGCGCGCAAAGCTTGCGATCGATGTCCAAACCAGATACAAGGTTGCGGCCAGCAGCGGAAGGCCGCCTTCGACCAGCGATTGCAGATACAGACTGTTGGCATGAGTGCGAACTCCGCGCAACCCGACTCGCTGCAGTTCCAATTCGAAATTGCCCGCGCCGATTCCCAAGATCGGGTGTTGGCGCCAGAGTGCAATCGCCGCGCGCCATAACTCGGAGCGCGTTCCAACTCCGCCGGCGTATAACGATGCGGCTTTCGAGTTCAAACGAAAGACATCGATCGAACTAACCCGGAAGACGCCAACTGAATGGGCCACCGCGGCCCAGAATCCGGCGATCGCGATTCCGGCTAAGACACCGCCCGCGACCGGCAGGAGCGCGTGCTGAAAAGAACGTCGATAGATGATGCACACGACCGCAATGCCGAGAACCGCACCGATCAAGCCGCCGCGCGAGAGGGTTAAGACGTCTGCGAACATTGCAAGGAACAGCGCCAGCGTGAGCAGCCGGCTCTTTCGTTCGATCAAGAAGGCCAGCAAGAGCGGGAGTGCGATATCGAAGTAGCCGGCTAATTGATTGGGCCCTTCGAGCGGACCCGCGATTCGCGGAATGGGATGTCCGTTGAACCACATTCCGGACGGTGCGCCGAGAATCTCTTCCGAGAGTGCCATCAGCGAGACCAGCATAACTACGCCTGCAACTGCGCTAACGATCAGTCTGCGATCCGGATCCAGTCGATAGGCGGCGTACACGACCGAAAACAAGAGGACGTATTCGAGCGCTTTTAAGGTTTCCCGAAATGCCGGGTGCGGGAACGCCGCTTGCGCAATTGAGAGCGCGGTAGCGCCGACGACCAAAAGCCCCGCAACCAGCAGTCGCGCGGCGCTGCGCTCGCGCAAAACCCTGAATGCGCCGGGATGGAATGTGCAGCCGACCAGCACACCGATGAGTGCAATCTTCGGCAAGGTGATGGTGGTCCCGCCGATATCGCGATAGAATGCGAACGGTTGGAGCAGAATCAGAATGACGATTCCCCATGCGGGCCGGCGCATGCTGAGAACTGCGACGCCGGTCAGAAGGATCGCATAAGCGATCGCGGTGATCGGATCGAGCGGTACATGCCGGACAGTTTGATCGACCACCGGATGGAGATTCACTCGGCGGGCTTCGCTCTCCACGCAGCGAAACCCGGGTTTTGTATGGATCAGACGATCATGCGTCAGCTTATCGCGCGCAAACGGGACGGTGCCGAACTCGCCGGCGAGGATTGGGCCGCAATCGTGCATGGCTTTATGGGCGATACCATCGATGATGCTCAAATGGCCGCGCTTGCGATGGCCTGCGTCTGGCGCGGATTTACGCTGGAGGAAGCCTACGCGCTGACTCGCGCAATGGTCGATAGCGGCGAAACCTTGAGTTTTTCGGGCAGAACCGTCGTCGATAAGCATAGCAGCGGCGGCGTGAGCGATATCGTTTCGATGCTCGTGGTGCCGATTGTCGCGGCCTGCGGCGTTCCGGTTGCCAAACTCTCAGGGCGCGCGCTGGGGCACACCGGCGGCACGATCGATAAACTCGAGGCCATTCCGGGATTCAACGTCGATCTTTCGACCGACCAATTTCTGCGCCAAGTCGAGCAGATTGGCTGCGCCATCGCCGCCCAAACTCAAACGTTTGTTCCAGCCGACAAACGGCTCTACAAGCTGCGCGACCATACCGCGACCGTGCCGAGCATGGGGCTCATGGCTTCGTCAATCGTCTCAAAGAAAATCGCCGGCGGCGCGCAAGCCTTCGTCTTCGACGTCAAAGCCGGTCGAGCAGCGTTCATGCCGACGCCGGAGGAGGCCAGCGTCTTAGCGCGCTGGCTGGTGCAGATTGCCGCGCGGTTCCAACGTCGGGCTATGGCGGTGGTCTCGGATATGAATCAGCCGCTGGGCATCTCGATCGGCACCGGCATCGAAGTGATTGAAGCGCGCGACTTTCTGCGCGGCTTACTCGAAACGCCTCGGGCACGCGAGTTGTGCCTGAGCGTCGCCGACACGATGCTCGGCGTTGTCGCCGTGAGCGGCGGCCGTGCGCTCGCGCAGCGCGCATTGGAAAGCGGCACCGCTTACGAAAAATTCGTCGAGATGGTCTGCGCGCAAGGCGGCACCCGTGCGGGACTTGAATCGATGCGCGTCGCCGAGCCGATTACGCAGGTTTGCGCAGAGCGATCCGGCTACATCGCCGGGATCGACGCGGTCGCGCTCGGCAACGCCGGCCGCGCCCTCAGCAGTAGCGATTCCTGCGCGGGTATTCGAGTCAGAGTGACGGTAGGCGATGTAACCCGGCGTGGCGATGTTCTCGCCGAATACTGCGGTGCCGCTGAGACACCCGCGCATATCGCCGACTCGTTCACGATCGGCGAGGACCCTGTTCCGCCATTACCGCTCGTCTACGGTATCGTCGGCGAGTTGTAGCCTGCGTGTTACGGCGTGAACATGCTGCGCAATGCGCGTAGGGTAAGTTTCAGCGTTACCTCATCGAGCGATCCCAAGCGACGCGTCAAACGGGACTTATCAACCGACCGAAGTTGATCCAACAGCAGGAAGCCGTCCCGGCCCTGAAACCTGCAAGCGACCCGGGTTGGGGCAGTGAA
>JBDTCU010000310.1:0-4777 GCA_039923415.1 Vulcanimicrobiaceae bacterium | reverse complement strand
AAGAGCGTCATGTGCGCGCCCGAGAGAATCGAGAGCCCAATGCCGTCGGCGTCTTCTTGGATCGCCGTTTGGACAATCTGCTCGGGTGTTTGGAAGAGTCCGGTATAGATCACTTCCATGCCGGCGTCACGAAGCGCGCGCGCGATAACTTTGGCGCCGCGGTCGTGCCCATCCAGGCCGGCCTTTGCGACAATAACTCGGATCGGTCTAGCCACGCGGGCATGTCTCCAGTTCTTGTTTCAAACTCAGTTGCAGTGCCTCTTCCAGCTTTCGGGCGACTTTTTTAAGGGTCTTCCGAGCGGCCTTGCGCTCACTTTTGGTATGTATCCGCATATTCATTAGAACGATGCGCGCTCCGTATACCTTCCATACACCTCGACCATCGCATCGACGATCTCGCCTTCGGTCGCATACGCATTGACCGCGTCGATGAGGTGCGGCATCAAGTTATCGGCCGGATCCGCGCAGGCTTTTTTTAACCGCGTGAGCATCGCATCGAGCTTACCGGTTTCGCGGTTCGCACGAACCGCCGCGACCGACGAAGACTGGCCGAGCTCCATCTCCTCACCGATCCGCAGAAGCTCCATCCCCGACTGCGTCTCGTCTTTTTGAAAGGCGTTGACGCCGACAATCACTCGCTCTTTGGTTTCGAGCGAACGCTGATAGCGATAGGACGCATCCGCGATCTCGCGCTGGAAGAAACCTGCCTCGATCGCTTCGATCACCCCGCCGTACTCGGCGATTTGGCGGAAATACTCCTCGGCTTGTTTTTCCATCTCATCGGTCAGCGCTTCAACGTAGAACGAGCCGCCGAGCGGGTCGACGACGTTCGTGACGTTGGTTTCATACGCGAGCACTTGCTGGGTGCGCAGTGCGATCTCGACCGATTTTTCGGTCGGCAGCGCCAGCACTTCGTCCATCGAGTTGGTATGCAGCGATTGGGTTCCGCCTAAGACCGCGGCCATCGCCTCAAACGCAACTCTTACGATATTATTCTCGGGCTGTTGAGCTGTAGCGCTGCAGCCGGCAGTTTGGGTGTGAAACCGCAGCTGCCACGATTTCGGATCTTTAGCGCCGTATTTTTCGCGCATGTGGCGGGCGTAGATCCGGCGCGCGGCGCGATACTTGCAGATCTCCTCAAAGAAATCGATGTGCGCGTTAAAGAAGAACGAGAGTCTAGGTGCGAAGGAGTCGACGTCCATCCCGGCGGCGATTCCGGCCTCGACGTAGGCGAATCCATCGGCCAGTGTAAACGCGAGTTCTTGAGCCGCGGTCGAACCGGCCTCGCGAATATGGTAGCCGCTGATCGAAATCGTATTCCATTTCGGCATCTCATCGCGACAAAAACGCATCATGTCGACGATCACGCGCATATGCGCGCGCGGCGGAAAGATCCACTCTTTCTGCGCGATGTACTCTTTGAGAATATCGGCTTGAAGCGTTCCGCCGAGTTTGGCTCGCGGAATACCTTTTTTCTCGGCTGCGGCGACGTACTGTGCGAGCGCGATACAGGCCGGTCCGTTGATCGTCATCGAGGTGGTGATTGCAGCCATGTCGATGCCGTCGAAGAGCGTCTCCATGTCGGCCAGCGAGTCGATCGCCACGCCGCATCTGCCGACCTCGCCGCGCGCCGCTTTTGCGTCGGAGTCGTATCCCATCAAGGTCGGCATATCGAACGCGACCGAGAGACCGTGCTGGCCGTGCGAAAGTAAGAAGTGGTAGCGTTCGTTGGTTTGTTTGGCGTTCCCAAACCCGGCGAACTGGCGCATCGTCCAGAGCCGGTCGCGATACATATTGGGATGAATGCCGCGCGTATACGGATACTCGCCCGGAACGCCAAGGTCTTGGGCAAGATCGAGGTGCGCCACATCTTGCGGCCCGTACAGCTCCTTGAGCGGAAGATCCGACAGGGTCCGGTCGAGGGCGCCGGAGCCCGGTCCCTTGCGCCCTTTGCCCCGGGCCGAAGCCGCTTCCCAGCGTTCTTGCTGATTGACGAACTCGGTCGTCGGTTGCGCGCCAAGGCCACTTGGACGCGAAATCATTTTAGCCACGGTCTTTGCTTCTACAACCCCTTGACTGACGCCCGGTTACGCAACGCCGGTGCCGGCGGATCGTCATCGGGTCCGGCCGCCAAGCCGAAGATTGTGAGGACTCGCTCGGCCGCCGCGTAGGGATCGACGCCGGCCGCAACCTCGCTCTGCAGTTCGTGTTCTAGGCGGCGCTCGAGCCGCCCTAAGGCAAGCTGACGCACTTGATGGGTGAAGGCTTCGCGCCGTTTCTGGGACAGTTCGCCGGTGCCGCGCATGTAGCTCGCATGCTTTTCGATTGCCGCCCAAAGATCGTCGACGCCGTCTCCCGAGAGCGCTTGAGTCATCACCAGCTCCGGTACCCAGCCCGAAAAATCGAGCATCTCCATCATCGAGCGAATCTCACGCTTGAGCTGGTTAGCCATTGGGTGGTCGGCCTTATTAATGACGAAGATATCGGCGACTTCCAGAATACCGGCCTTGAGTACTTGAATCGAATCGCCGCTGCCGGGCTGCAGCGCAACCAAGGTCGTTTGGGCTAGTTCGGCGATCTCGATCTCGGATTGTCCGACGCCGACCGTTTCGATCAGGATCACGTCTTTGCCGAAGGCGTCCATCAGGAGGACCGCATCTGCGGTCGCGCCGGAGAGGCCGCCCAAGTGCCCGCGACTGGCCATCGACCGAATGAACACGTCGGGATCGGTAAAGTGCTCGGTAAGCCGAATGCGATCGCCGAGCAGTGCGCCGTGGGAAAAAGGGGAGCTGGGATCGACTGAGATCACACCGACGGTCTTCCCAAGCGAGCGCGCTTTGCGCACCAGCGCCGAGCTAAGTGTCGACTTCCCGACGCCCGGAGGCCCGGTGAGTCCGATCGTCATCGCACGGCCGGTCTTAACATACAAATGTCGGATGAGTTCGGCGCCGCGTCCCGATTCGGAGTGCGAAATTGCGCGCGCCAACGCTCGCGGCGAACGCGCTTCAAACTCTTGAAGCAGGGCGGCGTATCCAGTCTGTTCCGGCAAAGCGATAGAAGGATTGCGGCCATCGCGACGGCGCACCTTCTCTGGTATCATGCGCCGGCAAACACCGATTATTCGCGCGCTGGCGACGCTTACCGCCGTCTTTTTACTGACGCTCGGCGCACTGCCGGCCGCCCAGCAAGCAGCCGTTGATGGCGCCGTGAGCGCCGTGATGCAACGCGATCAGGTACCGGCGATCTCGATTGGAATCGCACGCAACGGCAGAATGCTTTACGAGCGCGGGTATGGGTATCGCGATTTGCCCGGTAAGGTTCCGGCCGATGCCGGGACGATCTACGAGATCGGCTCGATCACCAAGCAGTTTACCGCGGTGATGATCCTGCAGCTTCTGCACGAAGGCAAACTCTCGCTCGACGATCCAGTCGCGAAATATGTCGCGAACTATCCGTCGGCAGCGCGGGTCACGCTGCGCCAGCTTCTGAGTCAAGTCAGCGGCATTCCGGATTACACTCAGCAGGCCGATTTTCTCAGCTATGCGGACCAAGACCTCACCCCGGCGCAGATCGTCGCCAAAGTCGCCTCGCTCCCGCTCGACTTCGCTCCGGCCAGCAAGTGGGAATACAGCAACACCAACTACGTGCTGCTCGGGATGGTTATCGAAAAGATTACCGGTCGATCTTATGCCGAAGCCCTGCGAACGCGACTACTGAATCCGCTGCACCTGACTTCAACGACGTACACCGACCTCGTTGCGACGGTTGCGGATCGGGCTTTCGGCTACAGTTGGTACGACAAGTACTCGGTGTTGGCGCGGCCCAGCTCGATGACGATCCCATTTAGCGCCGGCGCATTGTCCTCAAACGCTGCCGACCTGATCGCTTGGGACACCGCGCTCTTTTCAGATCGAATCCTGCCGCCTGACCTCACGACACTGATGATGACGCCCGGCAGTTTGAGCGACGGCACTCCCATCGACTACGGTTTCGGCCTTCAGCTCACCCGAGTCTACGGACGTCTGGGCGTCATGCACAGCGGCGGAATATTCGGCTTCTCCAGCTTCAACATCGTCTTTCCGGAAACCAAACTGCAGATAGTTATTCTGGGGAATAGCGACTCATTCGTGAGCGCTGAGGCGCTGGCGAAGAGCATTGCGGCGATCGTCGAGCCGCCCAGCGACCGGCAACTCGAGGCGACCCGTTTTCGACCGGCGCAAAACGAAGACCCGAAGATTACCTCGGCGCTCAAAATGCTCTTGCTGCAAATCCAAACCGGGACGATCACCCGCGCCGCGTTCGACACGGCTTTCAACACCGCCGTAACGGACCCGCAACTCGCGGCCGCCCAACGCTATATCAGTTCGCTGGGAACTCCGAAACTGATCGAATTCGCGGAAAAGCGCATCGTAGCCGGACTGCCGGTGTACAAATACCGAATCGCGTACACGTCCGCACGAGTCTTCGTCTTCTTCGGTTATGACGCCGATGGAAAGATCTCGACCCTGCTGATGCAGCCCGCCGACTAGCCGTTGCAACGTCGGTTCCGTTCGATCGCGGCAGTGCTCGCGGTCGTGCTATCGCTCGGCTCGGTCGAACCCTCCCGCGCCGCGAGTTCGCCTCAGATCGGCATCAACGCGATAGCCGAACGCACTCTCTCGATTCCATTGACCGGTCAACGCGTCCGGCCGATAACCGCCAGCTCGCTTTTCCACACTTTATTCGTCGATTTCTTTACGGAGCCCGATCGTACAACCTACGTTCAAACCGGCGATAT
>JBDTCU010000309.1:0-4615 GCA_039923415.1 Vulcanimicrobiaceae bacterium | reverse complement strand
AACGCCGGATAGCGACGCGGCGCACGTTGCCGGAATGATCGGCACGCCGGTCGTGGATGTATTTGAAGCGGCAAATTTCGAACGCTACGCTATGCGGTGGAGACCCTGGGCAACGCACTCGCGGCTGGTGCCGTTTCCGACGGAAACAGATCTGCATTTTGGTGAGCGCTTGATCGCCGCCTGTGACGATCTGATCGCGACGACTGCGTGAGCGCGCGCGCGCTGCTGTATTGCGCCGGCGGTGGTATCGGCGATTCGCTGATCGCATCGGTGGTCGCGCGTGCGCTGCACGGCAGATATGAACGCGTCGATGCGTTAACCCTACCTGGTCACGAAGAGACGCTCGCGCGAGTGCCTGATATCGATTCGGTGCTTGTCGATCGCGGCCAATCCGAGAGCGACCTTGCGGCGCAGCTTCGGGCTGCGGGCTATGAAGCGGCCATCGTGACGTGGGCGACCGCGCGGACCGCCCGCGTAGCGAAACTTGCCGCAATTCCGGTTCGCGTCGGTCAAACACGCCGGCTCTACTCGAACTCGTTCACTCATAAGGTCTGCGTCCGCAGCGAAACCGGTGATGTCATCACCCACTGGTCGCAGATCCTACTCGACTACGCTCGCGCCATCGGTTGCGACACGGCCGATGCGCAACCGCATTTTATCAGCACCCCGGCAGACGAAGGGCAAGCCGATCGTCTGCTCGCGTCAACTCGGCGTGATTTTGCGCTGGTGCATCCAACCTGCGCGATCTCCCCGCGGCGTCCAGTCTGGCCGTTGGACGGTTGGGTCGATCTCGTCAGGCGGCTGCAAGTGCGTTTCAATATCCCGGTCCTAATCAGCGGCGGTCCTGACGATTTGCCGCTTCTTCAACCCCTATTGAACGCGACCGGCGCGTTTTCAATCGTCGGAAAAACCTCGATCGGGGGCTTTGCCGCAGTAGCGAAACGTGCGCGCGCCTTCGTCGTCATGCATAGCGGTCCGATGCACGTCGCGGCTGCGGTCGGTGCGCCGACCATCGGCGTCTTTCCGTTACAAGCCGACTTTCCCGATCGGTGGGCGCCGGTCGGCGCGCGCGTTCAAGTCGTGCGCTCGAGCTATTGCTGCCGGCCCGGCGAACTAATGGAAACGTGCCCGGATTACGCCTGCATTCAAGGTCTCCCGGTTCCGAGAATTTTGGCGGCAGTCGAGGCGTTGGTCGTCGCGTAGGGAACCAACATGCGGATGCGGGCTACCCTTCAACTCTGCACCTACAATCGCGCCAAACTCCTGGCCCGCGTGCTCGATGCGTGTTTCGAGCAGACGGCGGCGGCGGGCAGTTACGAAGTCGTTCTGGTCAACGACGGGTCGACCGACGAAACGCCGGCGGTAATCGCGCGCGCGAAGGAGCGAGCCGGCGTTCCGTTCACGGTGATCGACCAGGCAAACTCCGGGCTTGCCAAAGGCCGCAACGCCGGTCTCGCGCGGGCAACCGGCGAGCGCGTCATCTTTATCGATGACGACGTCCTGCCGACGCCCAGCTTTGTGGCCGAACATCTGCGTTCGCACGATCTGCATCCCATGGCGATCGTTCGCGGCGCCGCCGTCAACACCGAAAGCTTTGAGAACCTGCCGCCGCCGGTCTGGAACCTCAAAGATTACAGCGGTAATTTTTTTTGGACGACCAACGTTTCGGTTCCGACCGCGAAGTTGCGCGAAGTCGGCGGTTTCAATGAAACATTCGCGGAGTACGGGTGGGAAGATATTGACGTCGGGTTACGTCTGCGGTTCGCCGGGGTGAAAACGGTCTTCAACAAATATGCGCTGGCTTTTCACTGCAAGCCGCGACCGCGGTCGAGCAGCGTCGGCGCAATGATAGCGCAGGCGCGGGCTCAGGCGCGCACCGCCGTTCAACTCGAAAAACTGCATCCGCATTGGCGAACCTACCTGGCGACCGGAAACACCTACCCGCAGCGAGCCCTGCACAAATGGATCGACGGCGTCAATGCGATGCGCCACTTCAAGCCGCATGCAGCCGATGCAGCCGACGATCGGCCTCTCTCCGGCCGCGAGTTGCGGGCGGCCAGGCGGCTTGCGGCGTCGGCCTACTACCAGGAATTGGAAAGGACTATCGCCGCGCAGAGGCGCTCATGAGGATCCTGCTTTCGCGAACCGACCGCATCGGCGACCTGATCCTCTCGACGCCGGCAATTGCGTCGGTGCGTGCGTCGTTTCCGGACGCGCATATAACGATGGTGTGCAGTCCGTATAACAGCGTCGTAATGGAGCGCAGTACCGACATCGACGAGCTTGCGGTCCTCCCAAAAACCGGAAAACCGGCCGCATTCGGCGCCGCATTTCGAGGCGATTGCGATCTGGCGGTCGCACTGGCGCCGCGCGAGGCCGATTTTGCGTTGATCGGCGCGACCCGCGCTCGTCAGCGGATCGGGTACACGTACGTTCGACGCTACGTCGCCCGGTTTACGGCCTGGCGCTATCTGACGAAGCTGATGCTCTCGGAAGCCGACCCGGATCTCTCGGAGCGCGATCCGCGCCGAACGGTCCGGCATGAAGTTGAGGAGCTGCTGAGTGTGGTTGCACTTGGCGGCGCTACTCGACGCGTGGGCGAGTTGCGCGTTACCGTCAACGACACCGATCGAGCGGCGATCACATATCTGCCCTCCGACCCGCTCGTACTGCACCTCGGGTTGCGCTGGTTTAGAGATGGCAGCACGCTGGAATCGACGATCGCGCTTATTGCGGCGCTCGGACGTTTTGGGCTGCCGATCGTCGTCACCTACGCGCCCGAGGTCGAAATGTATGTGGAGAGCATCGCGCGTTCGAGAGTCGCCGACTTGTTGATCGGCGGTCTGCCGTTCTACCAATGGGCGGCGGTTTTCGAGCGGGCACGGGTCGTGGTCACGGTAGATACCGGGGCGACCCATGTCGCAAGCGCGATGCGCAGGCCCACGGTCGTCGCTTTCGAACATCGCTACTTCCGGTTGAACTCGCAGGAATGGGCGCCGTATGGCGTCCCCAGCGCACTCATCCGCAAACCCGCCGACGTCGCCGAAGTTTCGCTCGCGCGCTTTCGCGACGACATCACCAGTGCCGTCGCACGATTGATTCATGCCTGATATCTCGGTCGTCATTCCAACCTACAATCGACTCGATACGCTGCAGCACGTTGTCCCGACGCTGCTCGCTCAAGATTTGAATGCGCAAGCCTTCGAGGTACTGGTCTGCGATTCGATGAGCACCGACGGCACCGATGCGTATTTGGCCGGCATCTCGGCCGAGCATTCGAACGTGCGTCATCTGCCCGGTCCGTATAACGGGCGCGCAATGGCGCGAAACGCCGGCATCGCCGCAGCGCGCAGCGAGATCGTGCTTTTTAACGACGCCGATATTCTCGCATCACCCGACCTGCTCTCGCAGCATCTTGCCCATCATCGCAGAGAGGCCGGGATTGCGGTGGTCGGCTGGGAAGTCCAAGTGAAGTCGTTGGAGGACTATGCGTACAAACGCGAGCATCCGCTAGCGCGCGGTTCGCTCCATCCGGCTTCGCGCAAGACCCTCAAATGGCTGTACTTTCTTACCGGCAATGCCTCGGTACGGCGTGAGGACCTGCTGCGGATCGGCTCGTTCGATGAAAACTTTACCGGATATGGGCACGAAGACTTGGAGTTGGGATATCGTTTGCATAAGGCCGGCATTCGAATTCTCTACGAGCCGCGTGCGGTGAATTATCACTGTCAGGATATTCCCCACGACGATCAAAAAGAGAAGATGAAACTAGCCGGGCGCTCGACCGTCCGGTTTTATCGCAAGCATCCGGATTTCTCGGTGAAAGCCAATCTCGGTATGACACCCATCTCGCTCGGCCTGCATAGCCTGCTTGCCGGCATGCCGTGGATGCTCCGGTATTTCGATCGGCACGCGCGGTCATCCAAACTCGCGCGAGATCTGGTCCAGCAGTACTACTATATTTCCGGCATAAAAAACGCTTTAGGAGAACACGAATGAAACGGAGCTGCGGCGCGCTGCGCGCGAGTGATGAAGGCAGCACCATTGAGTTGAATGGCTGGGTCAATCGACGGCGCGACCACGGAGGCTTGATTTTCGTCGATCTGCGCGACCGCGACGGCATCACCCAGATCACCTTCGATCCGCAGCATCCGTCGTTCAAAGATGCCGAAACACTGCGACATGAAGATGTCGTTCGAGTAAACGGTTCGGTGCGCAGGCGACCGGCCGGCACCGAAAATATCAGATTGCCGACCGGCGAGATCGAACTTGGGGTTAACGAGCTGGAGGTTTACAGCCGCGCGCTAGTTCCGCCATTTTCGGTAAATAGTGACGACGACGTCGATGAAAACCTGCGGATGGAGTACCGCTATCTGGATCTGCGCCGCCCCCGGATGCAGCGCAATTTGACGGTGCGCCATAAAGTCGTCAAAGCGATGCGTGATTACTTTGACGCGCGCAATTTCATAGAGATTGAAACGCCGCTGCTGATAAAGTCCACACCCGAAGGCGCTCGCGATTACTTGGTGCCGAGCCGCCTGCATCACGGCGCGTTTTACGCGCTTCCGCAATCTCCCCAGCTTCTCAAGCAAATTTTGATGATTGCCGGATTTGG
>JBDTCU010000308.1:0-4534 GCA_039923415.1 Vulcanimicrobiaceae bacterium | reverse complement strand
AGGATTAAGCATGCGATCGAAACTCTACGATCCCAATTCATGGACGAATTCGCAAGTGTACGGCCGGCGATTGCGCGAGCGCGATAACGTCGATGGTATCGTTTTCAACAGCGTGCGCAATCCGGGCGGCCAATGCGTTGCGGCATTCCGGCCCGCCCGCATCCGCCGATGCCAGGTGCTGCATCACCTGGAGTACCGCTTCAGCAATGGTGCTCTTCTGAGCGTCATCCCGCTCGGTGAGCAGGAACGCCGCTTCGCGCCTGCGTAGCGCCTCGCGGCGCACGTCGTCGGCTTCCAACAGATCGAAGATGATGTTGTGGCGGCTCTTCCCCGCCGGCTAACGCGGTAGAGGAGTGTGCTGCAAGAATCAGATAGCACATCGGGTTTGAGGACGATATGCTCGTCCTATGAATACGACAACCGCAGCCACCACATTACAGTACGTCGCGATCCCAATCGAAGTCGCGCATGCGGCACGCACCACGATGCAGGACGCCTTCGGCCACAATCTTCACGTTGTAAAAGAGCAGGGGCCTTGCCGGCTCTGCCTGCGTATTGCCGAAGGGCCCGAAGAGATGATCCTCCTCTCTTACCGGCCTCTGCCGGATCGTGGTCCGTACGCCGAGATCGGACCGATCTTCATACACGCGCGCGAATGCACACCGTATACTGAACCCGAGAACTTCCCAAGAGACTTTCTGTCGCGCCCACTGATTCTGAGAGCCTACGATCACCAAGGGCGGATCGTCGATGCCGTCGTTGCGCAGCCAGGCGATGCCGAGCGCCAAGCTCTCAATTTTTTACAGAATTCCTCAGTGGCTGAGGTTCATGTTCGCCACATCTCCTACACATGTTTCGATTTCAAGATTCTCGGCTCTTAAATGGCCGTTAGCTGGTTTTGGTGGAGCGCTCCAGCTGCAGTAACGTCTGCTTCCTTTGCGGGTCCCAGCGATAGCCTCCAACTCCGCTACCCGATGGTACGATACGATGGCACGGAATCAGCAACGCGATCGAATTCGCGGCGCAAGCTCGCGCCACGGCGCGTGCGGCGGTCGGCGAGCCGATCGCCTCGGCCAGCTTCCCATAGCTCATCGTTGATCCCGGCGCAATATCGCGCAGAGCGCTCCAGACTCTCGCCTGAAAGGCACTGGCCCGAACGTCGACCGGAAGACGCGGCCAGACGTCCTTACCCGAAACGTAAGCAACGATCAGCGATGTTGTCGATTCGAGGTGATCGTCGGCACGGTTTATCTCCGCCTGTGGGAAATCGCTGTGCAAGCGACGCTCCAGCTCTTCGGTTGTATCGCCGATGTCCACCCGGCACACTCCGCGCTCGGTCGATGCTACCAACAGTAGGCCCAGCGCCGACTCGACGATCCCGTAAACGATACTGGCGCCGCTGCCGCCGGTCCGAAATTGATTGACGCTCATGCCCAGCGTTGAAGGCACGTTTCCGTACACTTGCGATGCCGAAGTGAATCCGGCGTCGTACATTGCGTCGGTTACCGATTCGCCGTTACGCAACCCCGCGCGCAAGCGGCGTTCCCGAACGAGCTTCGCATACGCGCGAGGCGAGACGCCGATCTCTTTGGTAAAGCGGCGCTGCAAGTGGTACTCGCTCATGCCGAGTACGGCGGCGAGCTGCAGGAGCGTCGGGGGTGTTTCTGCTTCTTCGATATGACGGCATGCGAGCAGCATCCGCTCGTCGGCGGCAGCGTTATCCGGCTTGCACCGTTTACAAGCGCGATATCCTGCGTTACGCGCGGCGTCAGTGCCGGAAAATACTTCCACGTTCCGACGCAGCGGCCGGCGGCTTTTGCACGTCGGCCGACAGTAGACGCCGGTCGTTTTGACCCCATAGACGAAGCGCTGTTCGTATGCCGGATCGCGTGCGACGAGCGCTTCGTAATACTCGTCGTCGATCGCCGCGCCGGGTAATTTCGCATTCATAGCCCCATCGTAGCAGGCCGAGGAATTCGCTGCTACTCGAAACTTGCGGTGCAATTCAAGCGAGGCTGCCGCCTACGAAACAAAGTCCTTATACGGTTCGACCGCCTGTTTGAGCGTATACGCGAGGATCGCGACGTGGGTCGTCTCGACACCGAGAATCGCCCCGGCAGTCGCTGCCAGCATGCGATCCTTGAATTTAGGAATGCTCGTAAGATACGCGGTCGCCGCCCCGCGCTCCACGGTGTCGGCGAACAACAGAATATCGTGCTCCGACTTCAGGGAAGGGTAGTCGAGAAAGGGTCCGACCAACAAAGCCTGCCCCCGCTCGCCTGCCATCACGGAGAACTCGGTGAGAATTTGGAGCCGGCGGGCGCTAGGCCCGCAGGCCGGGTTGCGGTGCCGACAGAAATGCCGATACCTTAAAGAGATGAAGAACCGTCGATTTGCGCGCCTCGGCTCCCTCACGTTCCTTTTGAGCTTGCTCTATGGCTGCAGCCAGGGCGGGTATTTGCCGTATGCGCCGCATTCGATGGATCCGTCCCAGTTGCAGAGCCTGGTTTCGGAAGCCTCGGCAACCTATGATGTACCGCCGGCGCTCACAAGTGCCGTGGTGATGGCCGAGTCGGCCGGGAATCCGGCCGCAATCAGCAGCGCCGGTGCAGAAGGGTTGATGCAGTTAATGCCCGGGACAGCCGCAAGCCACGGCGTCAGCGATCCGTTCGATCCGCGTGAGAACGTCTTCGGAGGAACCGCTTATCTTCACGATCTGCTGGTGCGCTACAACAACAACGTGCAGCTGGCGGTCGCGGCATACAACGCCGGACCCGGCGCCGTCGATCAGTACCACGGCGTTCCTCCGTATGCTGAGACGCGCGCCTACGTTGCGCGCGTGCTAGCCGCCTACCACAGCTACTAGCGAACCGCATGGCCTCCGTTTCGGGAGCGCGCGCTGCTCCGCTCGCACCGCGCCTGCGACTAGGCCTGCCGATTCTCGATCTCTACATCCTGCGTGAATACTTAGGGCCATTTTTTTTCGCGCTGGGTGCCTTTTTCTTATTTTGGGCGGCCAATATCTTCATCCTTTCGGCCGACTACGTCATCAATCAGCACGCGCCGTTCTTTTTGGTGCTGCGGTTCGTTGTCTTTCGCATTCCGCAGTGCATCCCGCTGGCATTTCCATTTGCCACACTGTTCGCAACACTCTTAGCGATCGGGCGGCTTATGGCCGACAACGAAATCTCGGCGTTGCGTACGACCGGTGTTTCGCTCTGGCGAATCTGCTTGACGCCGCTGATCTTCGGCTTTGCCGCGTTCCTGGTGGCCTACGCGACCAACGAATACCTCGCTCCGTATGCGGTCGACCAGTCGACTCGTACGTTCTACCAGATCATCTACCACACGGCCTCGCTCCCGGTCGAGCCGCAATTTTTCAGAAAAGATCCCGACACCGGGAACGTCTTTTTCGTCAATCAAGTTTTACCGGACGGCCATACGATGCAGGGCGTCCAAGTATACAAGCCCGGACGCACCGGATACTTCTCCGAGGTCGTGTCGGCCAAGTACGCGCACGTTGAAGGGGCTACCCTGATCTTGACCGATGTGGTTGATTCGCGCTACAACAACGACGGAATCGTCTCCTCGCAAGTGCAAACCAAACAGATCTCGGTCGGTCTGCCGCTCGGCGAAACAGCCGCGGCATTCTTGAGCACGGTAAATAGCGATCCGTTTACCATGAACAGCAAGACGCTCTCCACCCAGGTCAAATCGCTCAAGGCCCAAGGCCTCGGCGGGACGGCGCTGGGAAACCTGGAGATCAATCTGGCGGATAAGACCGCCTTTCCGTTCGCCGCATTCGTAAGCGTGATCATTGCGCTGCCGCTGGCGATTCGATTCGGACGCCGCGGGCGCACGCTCGGAATCGCGCTCTCGCTGCTCGCGTTATTCGTCTACTATCTCATGAATTCAGCGGCCGGCGCGTTCGGGCGGAACGGAGCGATCAACCCGTTCCTAGCCGCCTGGACGCCAAATTTAATTTTCGGTATCAGTGGGCTCGTCTTTCTGTGGAAGGAAGAACGCTGAACTCGCGCGCACCGCTAGCCCTCGCGTGCATCGTCGCGCTTTTGAGCGGGCTCGTTCCGGCAGGCGCACAAGCCGCACCGACGTTTGCGGATCAGCGAGCCGTCTCGATGCTCCAGAGCAGTTCATGCGCGGTCGCCGATCAGCCGGCCCCATCGTCCTCACCGGGGTTACCGTTGCCGTTGCCGATGCCGACGCCTAGTTTTCCGCCCCAGCAGAATGGACCCTCGCAGTTCTACGCAACCCCGGTTCCATTGCAGACGCCGGTCACGCCTCCGCCGGTGCCGACGCCGACTCCGGCCGGTGCCGGCTCACCCGGGCCTGTTTTTCTGGTGCGCTCCTCGGCTTCGCCGGGGCCGATTCCGCCGGCGGGCTCACAGCTCCCCGCACCTTCGCCGTTCCCGACCGCGGCTGGCCCGACTCCGCTTCCGACCCTAGCACCGGGTCACATTGCGGTAATCGCCGATCACCTCACCGGCAACACCAACCCCGGTCATCCCGGCGATGC
>JBDTCU010000307.1:0-5886 GCA_039923415.1 Vulcanimicrobiaceae bacterium | reverse complement strand
GGTGTTTTTCGGTGCGATCCCAGCGACTGACCCGTACGATATGCACTTCCCCGTTCGCAACGATCGCATCGGAAAGCGCTGGGAAAACTTTGTCATCTTTTCGAAGATAGAGACCCTGCTGTTCCAGCAAAGCTCCGACATCCGGCGCCGACGTCAGGACCATTTTCTGGATGGTACCGTCTACGACTCTAACTGGGACTGCCGCAATGTAGTCGATGACTAAGCCGTCGCTAAGGGCGGTGCCTGGGGAGGGGTTCAGGTAGTCGTTTGGACCCACCGATATGCCGCGCTCTTTGAGGAAATCGGCGACGCTGGCCGCAGTCGTTACATGGTAGGAGACTTCGCTGCCGGACGAAAATGAGATAACATGCCGAACGCTTGCATGGGTGGACGCCGCAACTGCGGAGACCGGGTGGGTGGCAAACCCGGCGGTCACCAGACCGATTGTAAGAACGCTCACAGCGAGAAAACTCGCCTTTGAGGGGCTGCGTCCTATCAACTCAACTCCTTTCCTGATGGGACAATCGCCGCTCGGCTAAGCCGCCTTACGAGGCGGCCTTCAAATCGGGACGATGTCTTTTGAGGCAGTAAATCGGTTGACGGATCCGTGTCAATGGAAACGCCATGACTCGGGTTCGCCGTCCGGCAAACCTCAAGGTCCTGGGCACTATATCATGGGGTCCGTTAAGCGCCCCTATGTCAAAAGTAGTTGTTTTAAGCCCTTAAACAAGTTTGTGGAAGGTTCTCCCTGCTGAGCGTTTGGCTGGCGGGAGCGCCCCGCTTTACGCATAAAATGCCAAGGGTGCAGCTTAGAGTCGGGTTCTTTACCGAGTGCTATCGGCCAATCGTGAACGGAGTCGTCGCATCGGTTGATGCGCTGGCCGAAGGCTTGCGAGGACGGGGCCATGACGTGTACTGCTTCACCCCCAGCGTGCCGGGATATATCGAGGGTGATGCGGCGATTCTGCGCATGCCTTCGCTGCCGCTGCCGATGAAAACCGCTTACCGTCTGACGTTACCGCTCGTAAGCCGCCGCAATCTCAACTCGGTCGTAAAGCGGCTCTCAATCATTCACGCGCACTCGCCGTTCATCACGGGCTGGATGGGCGTACGCTATGCCCGCCGCTTTGGAATCCCGCTCGTCTATACCTATCACACCCAGCTCGAGCAGTACGCGCACTACTTGCCGTTCGATGCCGGGACGACTCGCCGCGCCGCCACGACACTGACTCGCAGCTACGCAAATATGGCTGACGCGGTGGTGGTTCCGACCGAATCGATGCGGCGACGGCTGCAAGATGTCGGGGTGACCTCGCGGATCGAAGTCATGCCGAGCGGAATAGATCTGGAGTTTTTCTCTTCGGGCGTTCGCCGCGAGCATATCCGACGAGCCTCCGGCGCATTCCCGGGGAGCCGAATGCTGCTGTTCATCTCACGGCTCGCGCGCGAGAAAAACGCCGACCTCCTCCTTCGGGCCATCGCGCTGACTCCCGACCCATCCTTGCATTTGGTCCTCGGCGGCGAGGGTCCTGAGCGCGAGAGCCTTGAGGCGATGGCGCGCGACCTTGGGATAGCCGGCCGGGTGAGTTTTCTGGGGCCGGTCGGCCGGCTTGCTTTACCGGATCTTTACGCAACCGCCGACGCATTTGTCTTTCCAAGCGCCAGCGAAACTCAAGGATTGGTACTAGCGGAGGCTCTGGCGGCCGGTGTTCCGGTGATCGCCGTCGACACCCCCCAGACGCGCGACGTTCTGGGCGGGCAGGCTCGATATGTCACGACCGATCCAGGCTCCTTCGCGGCGGCCTTTGCCGACGTTGCAGGTTTTCCCGATCCGGCAGCCCGAGCGAGTGCGCGACTCTCGGCCGCCCGCTTCGGGATTACTCTCCAAACCGACCACATGCTCGAGTTATACGAGGACCTGCTGGCCCGCAGCCTCGCACTAGCATAAAGACCCGCTTGACTCGAACGTATGTTCGATCTATAATGGGTAAGTGGTACGCATGGGAAAGACCGAAAAAGCTACTATGATCCAAGCCACGGTAGGCTTTGCGGCCGACGAGCAGGGCCGGGGGCTAGCGTACGCCCGACTCTCCGGCAGAGGCGGCTCTAGGGTGCTCCGCCTTCCGTTTTCTCTCAAGCGCTATCCGGGCTTACTCGATCGGGAAGTCGGCTATGCGGCCTTGGACGCGGTCGCCAAACGGTTGAGGAGTGCCGGGGTCGAGCGGGTAACGTTCGCCATCGACGATCCACAGCTGCTGAGCGATGTTGCCGAGCATCGTGAGGTTCCACTCTCGCTAAGTCTAGCCTATGTCCGTTTAGGATGCGCGCTCAACCAATTTCGCGAATATCATCTTCATCGGGCCGGCGAACCGGCGGCAGAGCTTACCGCGCGAGCCCGAGCCGAGGTCGCTTTGCACATCGCAGCCTAATCGGCTCGCGCTTTCTATATATAGAAGACAGTACGAGAAAAAGCGGCCCCGAGGCCACGCCCGCTTGCACAGTGCCGGAGGCGTATGGTATAGTTTCCTCGTCGTGAGGCAGTAATCTCGGGCTTCGCTGAATGCGAATTCCCAATGCTGCGGCGACATTATACATCCCCCGCGTTTAGCGTCACCACCAGTACCAGGCAGCCTCGCCGGTGCTTTTGCGATGTATGACCGTGCGCGACTCTACGAGAGAGAACGTCCGCTGCAATTCGAAAATCGCCCCAATCCAAACGGTCGGCCTGATAGTGGCGTCAATAATCGCCGTCGCCGTTCGCATCATCAGCAACGCCGCTTTAACCCGCAACAAAACAGCGAGCACTTCCCACAGACCGAGGGGATCGTCGGACCGCCGTTGCTCACCGCGGCCCAGCTTGGTGAAAAGACCAAAGCCGAATTGAACGAAGTTGCCAAAGAGTTCGAGATTCCAACTCCGCTCAAGTTGAAAAAAGATGAGCTGATTCCGAAGATTCTGGAAATTCAAGCCGCACGCTCGGGTATTGAGGTCGCTAACGGCGTGCTCGACATTCTGCCTGAAGGGTACGGATTTCTGCGGCGGGACGGCTACCTGATAGGTCCGGATGATATTTACGTCAGTCAATCCCAGATCCGACGCTTCGAGCTTCGGCGCGGCGATCTGGTCGAAGGGCAAGTTCGTCGGCCTAAGGACAACGAAAAGTACTACGGACTGATTAAAGTCGAAACAATCAATGCCTTCGATCCCGATACGATCCGGGGACGGCGAACCTTCGAAAAAGGAACCCCGATCTACCCAAACGAGCGTTTCCGACTCGAAGTCCGCTCGACCCAGCTCTCAACCCGCGTTATCGATCTTTTTTGCCCGATCGGCAAAGGCCAGCGCGCGCTGATCGTCTCGCCGCCGAAAGCCGGTAAGACGACGCTTCTCAAGAATATCGCAAACGCGATTTCGATCAACCATCCGGCCGCGCACATCATCGCCCTGCTGGTCGATGAACGCCCCGAAGAAGTCACCGACATGCAGCGTACCGTTGACGGTGAAGTCGTCGCGTCGACCTTTGACGAACATCCCGAGAATCACATTGCGGTTGCCGAACTCACGATGGAACGCGCGAAGCGTTTAGCCGAACTGGGTACCGATGTCGTTATTCTGCTCGATTCCATTACTCGTCTGGCGCGCGCCTACAATCAGGTCATTCCGACTTCCGGGCGCACGCTCTCGGGTGGTTTGGACACGGCATCGCTCCACAAGCCGAAGCGATTCTTCGGTGCCGCTCGCAAAATTGAAGAGGGCGGCTCGCTCACAATCATTGCCACGGCATTGGTTGAGACCGGCTCGAAGATGGACGACGTGATCTTCGAAGAGTTCAAAGGTACCGGCAACATGGAACTCAATCTCACACGTAAGCTCGCCGAATCACGCGTATTCCCGGCGGTGGATATCAAACGTTCGGGAACGCGCCACGAAGAGTTGCTGCTCAGCGAAAATGAGATGCGTAAGATATGGATGCTTCGCCGCGCGACCTCGGTGCTCAACTCCGGAGACATTACCGAGATCATTCTCGACAAGATGGCGCAAACGCGCACCAACGACGAGTTTCTCGAAACCGTCACAAAAGAAGCGCTCTCAATGTCGCGCGGGTACGAAGATAACGGACGCAATTAGGAACGCACCGGATCGGCCAAAGGCCGAACGCCATGGATTCGGCCTAGTGAGCAACGCGAGCGTAGTCGAATCCTGGTGATGCGGCTGCAGAAGTTCTTGGCGCACGCCGGCGTGGCTTCCAGGCGGGCGGCCGAAGAACTGATCGTGCGTGGACGCGTCCGAGTCAACGGCAAAGTTATGAAAGTGCTGGGGACCGGCGTTGGCGAGGGCGATCGAGTTGAAGTAGATGGCGAACCTATCGAACTGGCTCAAGAGTTCACCTACCTGGTGATGCACAAGCCTCCGAGCGTGATGACGACAATGCGCGATCCCGAGGGACGGCGCACGATCGCCAATTTAATTCCAAAAGGATTGCCGCGGGTCGTTCCGGTTGGGCGGCTCGATTTCGATACCTCCGGTGTGATGCTGCTCACCAATGACGGCGAGATGGCGCACGTGCTGACCCACCCCCGCTTCGGCGTCGACAAAACGTATCGCGTACTGGTTCGCGGCCGACTGCTGCCGGAGCAAGTTAAAGAAATTTTAGGAGGGGTGCTGTTGGAGGATTTTCGGGCGGCCGGAGCCCAGCTTCGGGTGGTTGCGGTCCGAAAGGATAGTTCGGTCGTGGATATCACCATTCATGAGGGGAAGAACCGCCAAGTGCGTCGGATGCTGGAAGCCGTCGACCGTCCAGTCATAGCGCTCGAACGCTTGCGGTTCGGGCCGATTTCGCTGGGCGATTTGCGGCTCGGTGCAACCCGCGGCGTTACTGAAAAAGAATTAGCGGCCCTGCGTCGCTTGGCGGCGAAAGAGGGGCGTTCATAATCGTGGAAACCCTCGCCTCAATCCAGCCTTCATACAAACTAGTTCGCCTCGATGCGCGCGCGGCGCGTACCGTCGTGCGCCTGCACAGCGGCGCAACATTCGGCGGCGAGACCCTAGCGATCTGCGCCGGACCGTGCAGCGTCGAGGCCCGCGAACAGGTTGAATTGACGGCCAAAGCCGTTTCAGCTGCAGGCGCTAATGTGCTCCGCGGCGGCGCCTTTAAACCCCGCACCTCGCCCTATGCGTTTCAAGGCATCGGCGAGGAAGGCCTGAAGATGATGCGCGACTCGGCCGACCGTCACCGGCTTGGCGTTGTGACCGAGGTGCTGGATGTTCGCGACGTCGAGCTTATCTCCGGATATGCCGACATGCTTCAGGTCGGCGCCCGAAATATGCAGAATTTCAGTTTACTGCGCGAAGTCGGCCTGGCCGGCAAGCCGGTTCTCCTTAAACGCGGGATCTCGGCAACCGTCGAAGAGTGGCTCATGGCGGCCGAATATCTGCTGGTGGCCGGCAACGATCAAGTAGTCTTGTGCGAACGCGGTGTTCGATCGTTCGATGCGGCGACCCGCAACCTGCTGGACTTGGCGGTAATTCCGCTGCTCGCGGATCTGACCCATCTTCCGGTGATTGTCGACCCATCGCACGGCACCGGGATCGCGCGCTTAGTCACCCCGATGGCCCTGGCCGGAGTTACGGCCGGCGCGGATGGGCTTCTGGTCGAAGTGCATCCCGACCCGGCGAGTGCCGTTTCGGATGGGCCGCAATCTTTAACGTTCGAACAGTTTGAATCGCTGATGGACCGGTTGCCGGCCTTGGCCCGGGCGGCCGGACGGCAGCTGCCGAAAACCAGTTTGGCCGCATAGTTTAACAAAACCGGTTTATAATTCGTTATCCTGCGGAACAACGTCAGGCGAGCGCCGCCTTCATTTTACACCATTTTGCGAGGTATCG
>JBDTCU010000306.1:0-3304 GCA_039923415.1 Vulcanimicrobiaceae bacterium | reverse complement strand
GGGACGCCAGGTACGATACAGGGACACCCCCCAGAAGTTAGGAACATCGTTTGGGGGTGCCTGCCGACGGGTACAATGTCAGTCAGAACCGGTTCGCTTCTCACGCCTCGTCTGCTAAAGAGACGGGCGCTCTACGTCATTTAGCAAGTAGTAACAAGCAGTAAAGGGAGACCATCGTGGATCTGCGAGCTGCGCTTCGAGAGAAGTTCGGTTTCGAAAACTTTTTCCCGGGCCAAGAAGAGGTCGTTAATCGCGTTATGGACGGGCAGGACACCCTCGCGATCCTTGCGACCGGCGCTGGAAAAAGTCTCACCTATCAACTTCCGGCCCTGTTGCTGGAGGGTACAACCGTCGTCGTCAGCCCACTGATCGCGTTGATGAAGGACCAGCTCGATACCTTAAAGCAGCTCGGTATCACCGCGGTCGTAGCGATCAATTCGAGCCTCTCCGACGATCAGGAACTAGCCGAACTCGAACGGATTCGCAGCGGTGAAGTGAAGATCGTGTTTCTCACTCCTGAAAAGCTCGAAGATGAACGGTTTATCAAGCTTTTGCAAACCCTCACCGTTCCGTTATTCGTCGTCGACGAAGCCCATTGCATCAGCCAATGGGGCCACGATTTTCGGCCGGCCTATCTGGCCCTCGCGCAAGTGATCGAAAAGCTTGACGACCCAACCGTGCTGGCCCTGACCGCGACCGCGACGCCGGCGGTTCGCGAAGATATCCTCCATCAACTCGGCATTCCGGCGGTCAAACCGATCGTCAAGGGTTTCGATCGGCCGAATTTGATCTACGGGGTGCGCCGGGCCGAGAACGAACCCGATAAAATGAAAATCCTCGGCGGCTTGTTTAACGACGGCGAGACGCTCGAGGGTACCGGCATCATCTATACGGCCACGATTAAGAACGCGCTTGAGGTGCAGCACTACCTGCACGATAAGCTGAATATACCGGCCGCGGTCTATCATTCGAAACTGCAGAAACAAGATCGCGTTTCGGTCCACGAATTGTTCATGCGAGAGAACATCCGGGCGGTCGTCGCGACCAATGCCTTCGGCCTGGGGATCGACAAATCGAATATCCGGTTTGTGGTGCATTACGACCTGCCGGGCTCGGTCGAGGCGTACACGCAAGAGGCCGGGCGTGCGGGACGCGACGGTATTCCCTCGCAATGCATCCTGATCTATCGAATGAGCGATACGCGGGTTCAAAATTACTTTCTTACGGGAAAATATCCCGGTATCGAGGAAGTTCAAAAAGTGTTCGGAACGCTCGAAATCTTCGCCGGTCAAGACGGCGGGGTTTCAATGACCGACCTGCGCAAAATATTGCAGCTGCCGCTGACTAAGCTGAAAGTTATTCTCGCGCTGCTTCGAAAGGGCGGCTTCGTCGAGATGCCGGCGCGTTCGAAGTACGCACTCACCGAAGCCGCGACCAAGAATCGCGCGTTGGTTCTTAACTTAGCGAATTACGAAACCAAGAAGTCCTACGATCAAAGCAAACTAGCGATGATGCTGCAATACGCCGAGACATCTTCGTGCCGCCGCAAGTTCATTTTGAATTATTTCGGCGAAGATTACGAGCAGCCGGGTTGCGGCGCTTGCGATAATTGCCTTCGCGGCCGATCGCGGGTCGGGATCTCGGGATATCGCATCGCCGATGTGGTCCATCATGCAAAGTTCGGACAAGGCACTGTCGAGCGTGCTGAAAAAGACTTGGTAACCGTGCTGTTCCCGACTGTCGGCTACAAGACGCTGCTCGCTTCTGCGGTCACCCGCGAAGAAGCGAAAATCGCCTAGTTGCGGGGATTTACCGCCCGGCGAATTCGGCTAGGCGCACTCTTTAGCAGTTCGGTGTTCGCAACCGCCTGCTTTTCGGTCTGCATCCTCGGTGCGCCGGCCCAAGTAAACCCGCCCCCCGCTCCCGCGACCAATCCGCCCGCGCAAACCCTCAGCCCGACACCGCCGCCTGCGAGTCCGACGCCGATGCCCACGCCTCCGCCGATCATCGTCGACCCTCCGGCTGCCGGCGTACCGGTTGGCTTCGATCAAACCCTTCACGTTAGTCAAGTGCTGGGCAACATCAGCGTAGCGGTCGCGAATCCCGCACTGCTGAACGCCGTGATAGATCAGGACGCGCGCACCATCGCGCTGACCGGTAAAGCGGTCGGGATGACCACGCTCACGGTGAGCGATCAGCGCGGGCTCACCGCACTGGTGCCGATTCGAGTGGCCTACAATGCCGGCAGCATCGCAGATTCGGTCTGGCTTCAAATAACCGGCAATCCCGCATCGCCCCAATTCATCGCCGAGCAAGCGGCCGCAATCGCAACCAAAATGGCAAGCGCGCGCCCGGGAGCAGCGATCGTCGCCCCGCCCGACGATCTCGTTGTCAATGGGCCGCTGGCCCTAGACGATCTCAGAACGGTTGACGTGCCGGTCCTTATTCAAGGCAATGAGTATTTTCCGGTGAACGGCACGACTCACGTGCTGATTGAGAATCGGGCCGCGCCCCGAATCTCTCCGAAAAACTTATTGGTCAGCGACTTCCCCGAGAGTTTAACCGAAAACGGAGTCTTGTTTACCGCGGCCTTGGATCGCTCGCAGCCGCGGCGCTTTCTCTACTTTCATTACAACCCCGCGGGGCAGCCGGATCGGCGCATCGTCCTGCGCGCCGAGAATCCCTCGGCCGAACCGGCTGTGCTGCAATTCATCAGCGGTGAAGGCGGCCCAAGCCCCAACGAGATGGAGGTCGGACACGATTCCACCCAGCGGTTTCTGGTTCGCTTGGTGCAGAACGAAGGCAACATCATCGTCATTCCGGCCCAAACGACGATCACGCTGTTCGAGCAAGATCTGCCCGCTAAAGCGATCGTCAGCAATCTTCTGCAGTTGCGAGTGCTAGACGGCGGCCAAATTCATCTCACGCTCTTGGCCCAAGATGCAGCCGACTCGCCCGGCGCGCCCATAAGCGATGCGATGCTGCTGACCAGCAAGGTCAAGCACGCGCGCGGCGTCTACCAGATTGCAGAGTTTCACTACGACCGGCTTTGGAATCTCACCGATCCCTACTTGGAGTTGCCGATCGGCCAAATCCCACTTCCGAACTTGATCAAAGGCGAATCGCTGGCTGGAGATTATGGCGTTCTGCAGTCGTTTGTGGTGACGATTCAAAATCCGCTGCATTCGCCGCAGGCAATCGCGATTTACGAAAATCCGCGCGGCGGCCGCGCAACCGGCACGTTCTTGATCGACGGGGTCCTGGTTCAATCCCACCAAACGCCGGCCTATTCACAATACAAAAT
>JBDTCU010000305.1:0-3911 GCA_039923415.1 Vulcanimicrobiaceae bacterium | reverse complement strand
CAGCTTGAAATGGCCATCGAGAAGTGCTCCGCGAATTTGCAGGTCTTCGGTTAGATCAGCCATGGGCTGCATTCATCTCGGCGAGCACCGACTTGGCGGCTTGGAGCGGATCTTCGGCTTGGGTAATCGGCCGGCCGACGACCAGGTAGTCCGATCCGGCCGCGACCGCCTGCGCCGGCGTCATCACTCGCTTTTGATCGGCGTGTGGAGTGCCGGCCGGCCGGATTCCGGGCGTGAGCGTCAGGAAATCCACGCCGAAAAACTGCTTGAGGTCGGCGACTTCATGGGCGCTGCACACAACGCCGGAACACCCCGCGTCTCGAGCGAGGGCCGCCAGCCGAATCGCATTTTCACCCGGACCGCCCTGCAGGCCAAGCTCGTTCAGGTCTTGAGCTGCGATACTCGTGAGAATCGTAACCGCGAAGATCTGCGGTACCGCCAAGCCCAGTTCGCGCGCACGCTCTTGAGCCGATTCAACCGCGGTCCGCATCATCTCGTCGCCGCCAAGCGCATGGACGTTGATGATTTGCGCCCCCGGACGCACCAACTCTCGAATTGCGGCGCCTACCGTGCGGGGAATATCGTGCAGTTTGGCATCCACGAAGTAGCGTACGTCGCGCGATTCGAGATACTTGAATATCCGTTCGCCGTACCCGTACAGCGACTCCAACCCGATCTTGAAGATAACGTCCAGCTCGTAAAGCCGATCGATTAGCCCCTCGGCTCTCTCCGGGGTCTCCACATCAAGGGCAACAATGAGCGCAGCGCTCAACCTTCATCTCCTTCATATTGGTGCGGGCCGGCAAAACCCAGATTGGCCTTTCCGATAATGTCGTTCAGCGATCCCAGTTGGCGCGCCGCGAGATAGTCGCGCAAACCATCGACGATCTGCAGCGGAATCCGCGGATCGGTGAAGTTGGCGGTACCGATCGAAATCGCGCTGGCCCCGGCTAAGAAAAACTCGAGCGCATCGGTAACCGTCTCGATGCCGCCTTGCCCAATAATCGGAATCGTTACCGCGCCCGCGACTTCATAAACTGCCAGCACTGCGATCGGGCGAATTGCCGGCCCGGATAGTCCCCCGGTGACATTCCCCAACCGCGGTCTCCAACAATCGACATCGATCGCCATGCCGCGGACGGTGTTGATGACCGCGAGCCCGTCGGCGCCGGCGCTTTGCGCCTCGTAAGCGATCGCGGCGATGTCGGTGACGTTTGGCGAGAGCTTCACGATCAGCGTCTTGTCGGTAACATCGCGCGCCAGTTTGACGACGCGCGCGGTCAGCTTCGGATCGCAGGCAAAGGTCTCGCCCTCCGAGGCGACGTTGGGACAAGAAATATTGATTTCGATCGCATGAATCTCATCACGCGCCGCGAGTTTTTCGGTAACGTAGGCGTAGTCGTCGGCCGCGAATCCAGCGACGCTGCCGATGATCTTGCACGGACGGCTCGAAAATTTGGCGACGTCGTGTTCTAAATACCAGTCGATACCCGGATTCTGCAAGCCGATTGCATTCAGCATTCCGGCTGGCGTGCAGACCAAGCGCGGTGTCGGATTCCCGAGGCGCGGCCGGCGCGTTACGCTCTTGAGAACGACCCCGCCGATCTGCGCCAAATCGACGAACGCGCCGAACTCTTCGCCCGATCCGTAGCAGCCGCTGCCCATTAGGGTCGGGTAGAGCAATTCGAGCTTGCCGATCTTTGCGCGCAGATCTACCATCGCAGCTCGTGCGCCCAAAATACCGGACCTTCTTTGCAAATTCGCGCGTAGACAAAGTCGCTCGCACCCTCGCTCGCGGCCGGAAACTTGGGAGCTTGCGCGCTGGCGCGATCGAGCGGTACCACGCAGCCCCAGCATCCGCCGACGCCGCACGCAAAGGTTTCCTCAAGCGACAGCTGGGCCGGCACTCGCAGTTCGGCAGCAACCTTCGCAAGCGACCGGAGCATCGCAGACGGGCCGCAGCCCAAAATCAATCCGGGAACCTCGGTCGTTTTTGCAAGCAGCTCGGTGACGTATCCGTGATGACCGCGACTTCCGTCGTCGGTCGCGCATACGACCTCGCAGCCGGCGGCGGCGAATCGCCGTTCATCAACGAGCAAGCTCTGACTGCGGGCGCCGTAGAAGAGCCGGACGCGCGCGCCCTTGGTAAGCAGCGCAAGTGCCGGCAACAGCACCGATGCAATCCCGACGCCGCCTGCGACAATGGCCACATCATCGAAATCGCCGCTTAGGTCGAACCCGTTACCGAGCGGCGCACTGACGTTCAACTCGTCGCCAACGCGCAACCCGCCGAGTTCGCGCGTGCGCGGGCCGCATTCCACGAACATGATGCTGACCCGCTCGCCATGCGCTTCGTAGATACCGAGAGCCGTAGCAGCACGCTCTCCGCCGGGCGGAATCGCCATCAAGAAATGACCCGGAAGCGTCACGCGCGCGAGTTCCGGAGCGTGTAAACCTATGAGAATAATTCCCGGCGAAAGTTCACATCGATCCAGTACTGTGGTACGATGCACGGAAGGTCGGGGGAGCGTGGTGGACATCAGCTACTTGCTTCTCGCAAACCCAGCCGGGGTCCTTAACCGAAACGACACCGTCGCCGTAACCAAATTTTCATCTAAAGACGGCGGATCGACTGAACCTTAGCATCGAGTTAGCCGTTATATAGATAGTAGAGCATACGAAAGGAGGGTCCACAAAATGGCAGGTCTCATGATCTTCAAATCGCTAGCCGACGCGCTCAGAGCGGGCTACCAGGTTTACGATCGCACCTCGGACGGATATCTCGTTCGGACGAGAACTGCGGCAGGATGGGCGATTGCCCTGGTACACTGCAGGTGATTCTTCCTAAACGAGATCAGCCTAAGCAATAAAGCCGCCGGTACACGAACCGACGGCTTTATTGTTTATCGCGACTTTTGTCTTACTTGTAATCCGGCGGCTGCGCGGGCTTCTCCAACTCGGTCGTCGGACCGGGTCGCCAGCCGTAAGGACCGCCGCCCGGCGGCGGGGCCGTACCGGCTGCGGAACCGGCAAAGGGTGAACCTTGCGGAGGCTGCTGCTGCGGCGGTGGCGGCATGCTGCGTTGCACTCCAAGGGTCGCTCCCGAGAGCACTGCGACAATGACTTGCGCGATCCCAACAAACAGCGGAATCAATCCGCCGAGGAGCCACGGGCCGGGCCGCAGACTTCCGTTGTCGTAGCCGATAAATGAGAGTCCGACCAGCAGCGCGAGCCCGACCATTGCCAGAACGATGCCCTTGCGCAGTTGCCGCTGCGCCAAATAATAGGGATCGTATCCGTAGACACCGGGTTGAAAGTTGGCTGCTTGCGCCGGATCGTACCATCCGCGTTTCGAGGCGCGCCGAAATGCGCGCGGATCGGGCGGAGGCTGTATGCCCATTCGCAGCATCTGCATCCGTTCGTTGTGGGTTAGCACGCGGTTAACGATTAACGCGATGATCGGAAGCCCGAACAGAAAGAAGAATACGAAAACCGGTACTGCATCGCCTGGCATAATTATACTGCTCCGTTCGTAGTGATCGTAATCGAGCCGTCCCCAGAGGAAATTTCGAGCGTGCCGAGGCCGCTTCCAAACTTGAAGGAGCGGCTCGTGCCGCCGTCATCGCTGCTCGAATCACCGTTGGCAACTATTCGTCCATCTGACGTGCGAGCGGTGACCGACAGATTGCTGTCGCTCCCCAAACCGACTTCGACCCGGCCGTCGCCGCTGCTCACGGCGTATTTTCCGCCGGCAGCAAGCACGCCGAACAGATGGATCGAGCCATCGTTGGTATGAATATCTGCGCTCGGTGACGCGCCTTGAACTCGCAGCTCCTGCGCAGTGATTCGCCCGTCGTCGGTGCGCAAGGTCAGTGTGTTCACGATCACATCGCGAAGGCTCAAATGGCCGT
>JBDTCU010000304.1:0-4524 GCA_039923415.1 Vulcanimicrobiaceae bacterium | reverse complement strand
CAGCTCAATTTGGCCTCCGAGCTGATCTTTGACGGCGATCATGGCGTGACGTTTGCGGGACGCCCAACCGTGCGTCGCGGCATCGAGTTTTCGAACTTCTATGCGCCGACGCCGCATCTCACGCTCGATGCCGACCTAGCGACATCGACCGCGCGCTTTCTTACCGATCCGCAATCGATCGGTACGGCGGTGCCGGAATCGCTTGCCGCCGTGATATCGGCCGGGGCGACGGTTGATGAGCCGCACTACGCCGCCAGCCTGCGGATGCGCTATTTCGGTCCGCGCACGCTGCTTGAGGATGGCAGCGCTGCATCACCGCCTTCTCTGATCTTCAACGGGCAGGTCACGGCGAAACTCGCTAAGGGTGCGCAAGTAACGTTCGATCTGCTGAACATTCTCAATGCGCGCTCCGCCGATGTCACCTATTATTACGGTTCCTGGTTGCCCCAAGATGCGGCGAATCCGGCGTACGCTAGCGATCCTGCTATCAACCCGCTGATGGGCGGCTCTGGAGTGAACGATTACACTTCCATCCTTCCGAAGCCCGCACGTTCAGACTGACGCTCTCATTGCCCCTGTAAAAAGAAAGGCCGGCGCAATTGCACCGGCCTTTCCGTAGCTCTTCTTTGGTGAGCCAGTCCCCTAACGAAGTGCTTTCAGCCTACCACGGTCAACGATTCCGCGTCAAAGGGCTTCCAGTTTCGCTAGACGGCGCCCGGCCGGACTCGAACCGATCCCATTCTTCGTTAGAGAACCGCTCTCTCCAATTGAGCTACGGGCGCCGTCTTTCTATCACGCTAAACCGCGTCGTTGACAAGGCCAGCGGGCTTGGCTCGGTCGGCGTGGTATACTTCCTCGGTATGTCCGCGATTCTCGATCCGCTCGTCATCGGTCCGCACCGGATTTGGCCGCCGCTTGTTTTGGCGCCAATGTCCGGGGTTACGAACCGGACCATGCGAGCATTGTATAAACCCTTCGGTTTGGGGCTGACGGTCACCGAATTCGTCTCCTCCAATGCGCTGCAGTACGGGAATGCGCGAACCATGGAGATGATCGATCAACACGGCGTCGAGAAACCGGTCTCGACTCAGCTTTGGGGCGACGATCCCGAGCTTATGGCCAAGGCCGCTAAGCTGGTTCGCGAATGCGGAGCAGATATTGTCGACATAAACTTCGGTTGTCCGGCCCCTAAGGTGACCAAAACCAACGGCGGGAGTGCTTGTCTGCGCGATTTGGATCGCTGCGAGGCGATCATGAAAGCGGTAGTCGGCGCGGTAGACTGCCCGGTTACCATGAAGATGCGAATGGGCTGGAACGAAGGGGACCTCGTCTACGTCGAAGCGGCGCAGCGCGCGCAAAGAGTCGGTGTCGCAGCGGTAACGTTGCACGCGCGCACGGCAAAGCAATTTTACAAAGGCAGCGCCGCCTGGGAACACATCGCGCAGCTGAAAGCTTCGGTCGATATTCCGGTCATCGGCAACGGCGATCTGGACGACCCTCAGGTTGCGATGCAGCGGATGCGCGAGAGCGGCGTGGACGCAATTATGCTGGGCCGCGCAACCCTCGGCAATCCCTGGCTGATCTCGCAGATTCGAGATTTGATGGAGGGTCGCGAAGCCCAGCCGACCCCAAGCGCCGCCGATCGCTTGCGGTACGCGCTGGTGCATTATGCCGCGATGATCGACGAATTGGGCGAACGGCGTGCGGTCCCGCAAATGCGCAAGCATATCGCGCTGTACTTGAAAGGCATCCCGGGCGCAGCGGTTTTACGCGAACGCATCATGCGTATCGACGCTGCGGAGGGTGTTGTTGCGATCGTCACTGCGAAGATCGCCGAACTTGAAGAGAGCCAGGTGGCGGCATGATCGACGAGCGACAAGAATTGTACGGGGCGGCGACACCGCAAGACTTGTATACCGAAACCTATGAGAACTATAAATCGTTTGTAAACCCGCCGCTGGCGCGCGTGATGAAAATTTCCGGCAGCCCGGTCGAGGTGCGCGCCCAAGGCTGCACGATTTACGATCACAATGGTAAAGCCTATCTGGATTTCGCAGGCGGATACGGCGTCTTTACACTCGGGCACAGTCATCCCAAAGTGATCGCCGCCGTCAAGACACAGCTCGACCTCATGTCGCTCTCCGGTAAAACGATGTTCAACGTCATGCTCGGCCGCGCTTCCAAGAAGCTGGCAGAACTTGCCCCCGGCGATCTGCAGATTTCGTTTTTCTGCAACAGCGGGACCGAAGCGGTTGAAGGCGCGATCAAACTTGCCAAAGCTGCCACCAAACGATCGAAGATCGTCGCGACCCACGATGCCTATCACGGCAAGACCCTTGGCGCACTCAGCGCCAGCGGTCGAGAATATTTTCGCAGTGAGTACAAACCGCTTCTAGTCGATATCGAACACATCGCGTACGGCGATACCGACGCGCTCGATGCCGCGCTCGTAGACGCGGCGGCTTTTATTGTAGAACCGGTCCAAGGAGAGGGCGGCGTCAACATTCCGCCGCTCGGGTATCTGCAGGCGGTCCGCGATGCCTGCGATAAATCCGGTGCGCTATTTATCGCCGATGAAGTCCAGACCGGCCTCGGCCGCTGCGGCATGCCGTTCGGCTGCAATCGCGACGCCGTGATTCCCGACGTTATGACGCTGGCCAAAGGTTTATCGGGCGGCGTTATTCCGGTTGGCGCATATATCGCGCGGCCGAGCGTTTGGAATGCCGCGTATGCAAAAGCGCCGTTGATGCACACCTCGACGTTTGGCGGCAACGAGTTGGCCTGCGCGGCCGCTCTCGCGGCGATGGACGTCTTAGAAGAAGACGGCTTGATCGAAAACGCGCGAGTGCGCGGCCTACAGCTCTTAGCCGGAGCGCGGGCGCTCGGCGAGCAGTATCCGCAAGTGGTGCGCGAGGTGCGCGGCCTCGGTCTGCTGGTCGGGGTTGAGCTGACCAGCGAAGGCTATGGCGGTTGGATTATCCCGGAGATGCTGAAGGCCGGAGTTACTGCTGCTTGGACTCTCAATATGCAGCGGGTGATAAGGCTGGAGCCGCCGCTGATCGTGACCGCGGACGAAGTCGATCGAGCTTTGGCGGCGCTGGGAGCAGGCCTAGCAACCGCGCACGAGAAGCTCGGCGTCTTGTAGATGCCGTACGTTGAAACTGCAATCGTGATCTCCGCTCCAGCCCGCAAAGTCTATGAACTAGCCAAAGAGCAGGAACGCTTTCCGCAGTTCATGCCGGATGTCGAATCAGTCACCGTACTGGAACGGCATCCCGATCATTTGATCACCCGCTGGAAGACGCTGGTGGAAGAAGCACCGATCGAATGGATCGAAGAAGACCGCTTCAACGATATCGATGCGCGGATCGACTACAAACTGCTCGAAGGGGATCTCGACAAATTCGAAGGGGCGTGGACGTTTGCCGAAACCGCCGGGCAAACTCGGGTAGTGCTGACGGTGGATTATGATTTCGGCGTTCCCACCCTCGCCGAACTCATCGGGCCCACCCTGCAACGCAAAGTTCAAGAGAACAGCGAGATGATGCTGGCAGCGCTCAAACGTGAGGCCGAGAAGTGATGACCGCGCCGAAGTTTTGCTTCGTCGTTCACCCGCTCTCGCTCGAGGATATCGGACGTTACGAGCCGGGTGCAAAAGGTAAAGGCGCGCCGATTGTACGGAAGATCATGGAATGGATGCCGCCCTGGGCCGCAGTGCACGTGACCGGTGTGCAAGCGCCGGATGGCCGCCAAACCGAAGGCTGGTTTGTCTGCGCACCGTTGTTCCCGGATCAGATGCTCGAGTTTCCGCGCGAAGAAGTCTACAAGCGTATTTTGGGCGCTGTTCAAATTGGCGTGGATCTCGGTGCGCAAGTCGCGGGCTTAGGCGCGTTTACCGGAGTCGTTGGCGACGGTGGTGTGACGATCAACGAACGCTCGCCGATTCCGGTCACGACCGGAAACTCACTCACGATTGCGGCCGGCGTGCAGAGTCTGTTCCGAGGTGCCGACGAGATGGGCATCGACTCCGCGCAGTCAACCGCGGTCGTCGTCGGCGCAACCGGGTCGATTGGGTCGGCTTGCGCGCGATTGATTGCGCCGCGCGTCAAACACCTCGTGCTGGTTGCTCGAAATATGACTCGGCTTCAAAAATTTCACGACTCTATCAAAGACGATTTGCCCTGTAGTTCGGCGATTTCGACCCAGATCGGTCCGGCGGTGCGTCAGGGCCAGTTGATTCTGACCGCGACTTCGTCGACCTCGGATGTGATCGAGCCGGAAGATTTACAGACCGGCGCAGTCGTCTGCGAGCTCTCGCTTCCGCACGATGTCAGCCGTCGAGTCGCACTCGAGCGCCCCGATGTCTTGGTCACCGAGGGCGGCAACATGCTCGTGCCGGGAAATCCCCACTTCGGACGCGTGCGCGAACCGGGCAGCGAATTCGATCTCAATTTGCCGCCGCGCACGGCACTCGCATGTATGTCTGAGACGATGGTGCTGGCACTCGAAAATCGACTCGAGCCG
>JBDTCU010000303.1:0-11792 GCA_039923415.1 Vulcanimicrobiaceae bacterium | reverse complement strand
GAGCTTACGCAAGATGGTACGAGGCGATACGCCAATCGCGCTAGCAATGTCGGGCACACTTAACCCCCAGGTCCGAATCGCGTGAAGGGATTCCGCCGGCAACTGCGCTTCGATAAGATCGATAGTGAATTGATCGCCAACGTGTTTGCCCGCGAGGAGCGCACGAACGAATGCAGCCGGGGTCGGCCGGCGAGTTGTAGTTGCGGCCGAGGATTGGTCACGTGTCGCTGTTGACTGCGTCATTTGTCACATTATAACACTAACACGGGCACGGTTCAAGCTCAGATGTGATTATGAGCGCTCCGACCGCACTCGGTTCGCCGGTTATAGGATTCACTGAAGAACCGTCGGAGTAACAAAACGGTCGCAACTAGCAAGTAGAAGACCCGTCGCTATGACGAGCGCGCCAATGGAACGTAGGTGTGAACACGTTGTAATTGCGGCGTTTTGTTTCGCCCTTGGCGTCTTTTACCGTCGGAAGTTTGCTTTTTATGATGGGTTGGGTGGGCTGCTAGGCGGCATTGTCATATTCATCATTGAGGAATATCGTTATCGCCGATGGCTTGGGTAAGCAGAGCTTCGCGGAGCGCGAACTCGCCCGCAAATCTGTTTGCTACCACAAAATGAATGCCGCCTCTGCTTACGCCGCTAACGTGCGACCTGCAGCCTTACCGCTACGCGTCATGAACCTGGCCCGGATTATCTTCATCACGCCAGATGAAATCTTATTAGATCTGATGTTCTTGCCACCCTGAGCGAGGGTTCGCAGCGAATCCGCCGTCGAAGGACGGTTCTAGAGGTCGGCGATTGTCGCGATGGTCTTCATGTGCATCGTGATTGATCCGTCGACATCGTGCGCGTCGAACAGCTTGTCGATCGCCGTCTGCAGTTCGGCGGCTGCGGGGCCATGTTTAGGCAGGTATGAAGTGCTGCCGGCGCGTGCGTGAAGGCCGGCGCGGTCGAGTTGCTGGGTGTTGCGCAACTCAAGGCCTCTTACTTGACGCCAAACGGAGTCGGTTGCAAACGTTTCACGGCCGTTGCTGCGCCGCAATTCGGTTTCGTCAGTCGCATATTTGCGCACGAGTGCGCCGTATGCTGCGGTGAACGCATCATTCTCATCGCGCTCGTTGTAAACCAGCGCAGCGCGTCCGCCCGGACGCAAGATGCGGATGATCTCGGTAATTGCGGCTTTGGGATCAAACCAGTGGAAGGCTTGAAACGCGGTAACCAGATCGGCAGAGGCACTCGGGAGGCCGGTCTTCTCCGCAGTAGCGGTTTGCCACTTCAGATTCGGGGCGCTCTCGCCCTGTTCGGACATCGCGACGTTCGGCTCGACCGCAATCACGCGCGCTCCGCTGGCGGCGAGAAGTCGCGATGATATTCCGGTTCCGGCCCCGAGATCGGCGACCGTGATCGCCGTCGGGTCGCCCAGGCCTTCGAAAAGCGCATTCAAGCACTCCTCGGGGTAAGCCGGCCGGCCGAGAACGTAATCACTAGCACGGTCGGTAAAACGTTCGGTAGGATTCATGGCCCCAGCCGGGCCGTGCCGGCGTAGACGTTGGCACGAGTGCCTCGGAGAAAGCCGATAAGCGTTACGTTGAATTCGCGGGCAAGCGCAACGGCTAAACTGCTTGGGGCGGAGACACCGCAGATTATGGGGATTCCGGCGACGACAGTCTTTTGGAGGATTTCGTAACTGGAGCGGCCACTTACCATCAGAATCTGCTCGCGCAGTGGCAGCCGATTGTTGAGCAGCGCCCAACCAATCAACTTGTCCAAGGCATTGTGGCGGCCGACATCCTCGCGTACCGCGATCAGGCTGCCCGCCGAGTCGAACAGCGCGGCGGCATGCAATCCGCCGGTCGAATGAAAGACCCGCTGGCTTTCACGCATCCGTTCGGGGAGCGAATAGATACTGTCGATCGGAACCGGTAAGCCATCGGGTAGCGGCACGACGCCGCGATCGCGCAGCGCTTCGAGATTGGCTTTGCCGCAAATGCCGCACGCGCTAGTCATCGTGAAATGGCGTTCGAGCGCATTAACGTCTGGGAGTGTGCTGCTGGCAAATTCGACGTTAATGATATTATAGCGTTGCTCGTTATCGATTGCGGGATCGATGCAGTACGAGATTCTCAAAATATCGCTGACCGATTCGATGATGCCTTCGCTAAACAGGAATCCGGCGGCAAGTTCGAAGTCATTGCCAGGCGTGCGCATCGTGATTGCGGCAGCCTGTGAGCGCGTGCCCGCGACTAACCGGATTTCAAGCGGCTCTTCGGTGGCGACGTCGTCGACGACAGTTCGAGATACTCCATCTTCAATCGTCTCGATTTCAGTGGCTGTGATTCGTCCCGGGCAATCGTCGATGGCACTCATATCACTCCGGCTGCCTAAAGGCCGCTTTGGGATCGTCGGCGGAGTCTTTCCCAGCTTCGATCAGCGCTTCTCGGAGCACGTAACCGCCCAGCAGCGTGAGGGCGCTGGAAATTAGCGTTTTAAGCGGCCCCTTAAAGATTGGAAGCGCATTCAGCGCGAGCGGAACCGCCGTGCCAAAGATAAGGGTATAGGTGCGCAGGCGTTCGCCGCGCTTTCCATCGTACATTGGCTTCCCGTAGATGCCCGAGAACGACCCGAAGTGCAGCAAAATGCCCGCTTCCGCTAACCCGGCAACCATCTCTAAGCGTTCGAGCTTGTGAATCGTCTCCGGCGCGTGATCCGCAGCCAGCAGCATAGCATTGAGCGCACACGCGCCGGCTATGCCCGAACAAACGCAAAGCGCTGGAATATGGAACTTCCCTTTCGCCCACAGTGGAATCGCCGTTGCACTTAGCAGTACGCCGGTATAGCCGGCGATAAACCCGCCGAGCAGGGCCTGTGGAAGATTCAACACACCGCCGCGCTTTCCGAAAAACGCGGTGACCGCATTGAGACCAGCGACGCCGGAAAACGCCACCAATCCCCAAACGCCCAGCGACATCGGCGACTTGAGCTTCACGATGCGCAGCATGTAGAGAAAGCGTTCGGGGCGCCCCAGATGCGAGATCAGCACGACCGGACAAGCCGCAGCCAATGCCAGCGAGAGATACTTTGCGTTGCGCGCAAGTTTTCGGTCGCCCGAATCGCCTCTGCGCTCGCTGAGCGCAACCAAAATTCCGCAGCCGCCCATGATTCCGCCCAGAAAGAGATAGCCGATCACACTCCAGCCCCAGCTCGGCCGTTTGAGCAGCGGCTGGCCAAAATACGAAACGGTTGGTTCTAGGTCGCGAAGGGCCGGGGGGTCGAGGTTGTCGGTCATCGAGCGCGCCGAAAAATCGCGGTTCCGATAAGGGCTAATGCGCCGACGGCTAGCGCCGCGCTTGCATATGCGGCGGGTTGGTGGGTTGACGGTAAGACCGGCCTTGGGGGTAGGTTATATGCCTCGGGGCGCTCGGTCAGCAAGAAAAAGGCGTTCAGATCGCCGACACTGCCGGTTTCATCGACACCGTACAAGTAGGCATCGACTCCGCGCTGCTGCAGATTCTCAACTCGCTGCTTTGCGGTTGCTTTCAATTCAGCGACGTTCCCGAACTGAATCGACTCGGTCGGGCACGCTTTCGCGCAGGCCGGCTCAAACCCGATCGTTTGGCGGTCGTAACAGAGGGTGCATTTACCCGCGACCCCGCCGGTCACTTGCATTGCGGTCTGATCGCCCCGATCTTCACGTAGCGTCGCCGTATTATAGACGGCGTGCCGCGAATCGCCGGCCGGTGAGATCAGATCGACCACCCCGAACGGGCAGGACGGAATACAATAACCGCACCCGTTGCAAACGTCGGGCTGAATGTAGACGTTGTCGAACTCATTGCGAATGATCGCGCCGGTCGGGCATGCTTCCAGGCAGCCCGCATGGGTGCAATGTTTGCAAACATCGCTCATCATCAGCCAGCGGTCTTGGATGGTGCTTGCGCCGACGTTCATCTGCTCGACGAAGGAAACGTGGCGCCAGGTTGTACCCGAGAGCGTGCGAGTGTTATCGTAAGAGTTCCCGGAAAAATCGAAACCGTCCGAGGGAAGTTCGTTCCACTGTTTGCAGGCAACCTCGCAGGCTTTGCAGCCGATGCACAAGGTCGTGTCGGTAAAAAATCCCGTCCCGCTAGTCGATTCCATGGGCCACCGACTCCCCCTCGGCGGTGCGCTTATCCTGCGCGACATCGGCATCTGCGTCATCGCGTCTGCGCTCGGCTCGGCGACCAGCGCGGATGTTGCACGTAAGCGACTTGGATTCGTGTATCGAAACATTCGGATCCATCGAAAGTGCGATCACATCGCCGGACGAATCGCCGGTTGCGAAACCAAGCGAACCGTAGTTGTACGGCACGCCGATCTGGTGGATGCGCCGACCCTTTCCAAGCCGCAAGGGTTTCATTCGGCCGCTCACCAGCGCACGCACTTCGATTTCGCCGAGCGCCGTCGAGATCGTCGCCCAATCGCCGTTGCGGATTCCTCGCTCGACCGCTAGTTGCGGATCCAATTCACAAAACGCCGCAGGCTGTAACTCTGCAAGCCACGGAACATAGCGAGTCATGATCCCCGACATCTCGGTAATCCGATAGGTGGTAAGCACGAACGGAAACCTTGGGTCGACGGCCTCGTTGTAGCGGTTATCGCGACGTTTCCACTCGCGAAGCGCTGGGCTGCTCTGCTGAGTATAGAGCTGATTCTCGACAACCGACGCCAGCGGTTCGTAATGGGTCGGCAGCGGACCGTCCTTGAGTTCATCCGACACAAAGAGTTGGCCGCGTCCGTCGAGCTGCATGATGAACGGATCCGCGCCCGAATGGGCATCGAGGCCACCGGCACCGGGCTTTGCGGCGACATGCGGATCTTTGGTGAGCGGAAAATCCGGTACATCGACACCGGTCCATTTTTGGGTGATGTCGTCCCACCATACATATTTTTTTCGGTCACTCCACGGATTGCCGTCCGGGTCGGCGGACGCGCGATTGTAAAGCATCCGCCGATTCGCGGGCCACGCGAACCCCCAGTTCAGCGAAGTCCACTCATCGCCCGTTCGGTTTTTCGCGCGATGTGTATGCGCGTCAGGACAGACGCCGCTGTAAATCCAACCGCCGGCTGCGGTACTTCCGTCCGATTTGAGATCGGTAAATGATGCGATCTGATCGCCGCTCTGCACGTCGAACCCGTTGATCTCTTGCATGACTTTGAGCACGGATGGTTCGCCGCGTTTACGTTCACGTTCGTCCTCGTGCGGGTATTCCCAGGTCAGATCCAGGACCGGCCGATCCTTAGGATCGATAGAAGCGGCGTAGAGCGCCCGAAGACGCGATCCGAGCTGATGGATAAACCACAGATCGCTCACGCTTTCGCCGGCCGGCTCGACCGCCTTGTCATGGAATTGCAGCAATCTGTTGGTGTTGGTCATGGTGCCGTCTTTTTCCAGAATCGTAGCGGCTGGAATATAGAAACACTCAGTCGCGATCTTACGTGGGTCGGTCCCTTCACGTTTCCAAAATGACGCAGTTTCGGTTTCATACGAATCGACGTTGACCATCCATTCGAGGCGTTCGAGCGCGGCGCGGGTGAGTTCGGCGTTCTGACCCGAAGCGGCGGGGTTTTGTCCCATTACGACGTAGCCCTTGACGACGCCGTCTTTCATAGCAATCGTAGTCGGCAGCGTTGAGTGATCGCCGGTACACTGCGGCAGATATTCAAAGCAGAAATCATTCTCTGCAGTTGCCGCCTCGCCGTAAAATGCCTTGAGGAGCGATACCGCATATTTTGGCGTATTTGCCCACCAGCCGGTCGCTTTCGTGTTGGTTTGCAAGTACTCCGCAAGGGTTTGCTCTTTGCGTAAGGTCGAGGGCATGGGCAGATAACCGGGCAGCAGATCATACAGGGTAGCGATGTCGGTTGCGCCTTGAATATTGGCGTGTCCGCGCAGGGCCATGATCCCACCGCCCGGCCGTCCAATATTTCCGAGCAGAAGCTGCAGAATAGCGCCGGTTCGAATGTACTGCACGCCGACGGTGTGTTGGGTCCAGCCGACTGCATAGGCAAACGCGGTCGTCCGTTCGCGCCCGCTATTGGTTGCCAGCAACTCGCAGACTTCGAGAAACTTCTCACGCGGCGTACCGCAAATCGACTCGACCATATCGGCGCTGTAGCGTGAGAAGTGGCGTTTGAGGATTTGGAAGACGCTGCGCGGATGCTGCAAGGTCGGGTCGCGTTTGAGCACCTTCACCATGCCCCCGCCTTGCGCCGCAGGAACTTCGTCGTACTCGAAATCCCAGGTGCTCGGGTCGTATGCGTCCGTCCCGTCGGCTCGATCATCGCCCGGTTGCCAACCCGAGAAAAGTCCGTCTAAATCTTCAGTATCTTGGAAGCGCTCGTTGACGATGCTGGAAGCATTGGTGTACGCAACCACATACTCTTTGAAATAACGTTCGTTCTGCAGCAGCCAGTTGACGATCGCACCGAGGAACGCGATATCGCTGCCGCTGCGAATCGGCACGTAGAGGTCGGCGAGCGCCGAGGTACGCGTGAAGCGCGGGTCGACATGAATGATCTTGGCACCGCGCGCTTTGGCTTCCATCACGAATCTGAAACCGACCGGATGGCACTCGGCGAAGTTCGAACCTTCGATCAAGATGCAGTCGGAATTTTTCAAATCTTGCAAAAACGTGGTCGCGCCGCCGCGTCCGAGCGAGGTGCCTAGACCAGGCACCGTCGAGCTATGTCATATTCGGGCCTGGTTTTCGATCGACACGACGCCCAGGCTGTGCATCAGCTTTCCGAGCAGATAGTTCTCTTCAAGCCCGAAGGTCGCACCCCCGAGTGAGGCGATGCCGAGTGTATGATTGACGCGCTTGCCGTCTCTTTCGTGCACGAATGTTTCCTCACGAGTTTTTTTGGTAAGCGCGGCGATCCGTTCCATCGCCCACTCCAGCGGGCGATCCTCCCACCGCTCGCTGAACGGCGCACGATATTTCACCGTCGTCCAGCGCCGCTGGTTGACCGTCAGGCCGAAGATGGCCGAACCTTTGGGGCAGAGTTTGCCGCCCGATATCGGGCTGTCGGGATTGCCTTCAACATCGAGCAGCTTTCCATCGTCGCTTACGTACGCGAGCGTTCCGCAGCCCACCGCGCAGTACGGGCAGATGCTCGGCACCGCTTTGGCGTGCGCGACTCGACCTTGTAAACTCTTCGTTCGCTTCGACGCGATGTTCGGCAGAACGCCGATCCGCGCAAACAGTGCGGTAAGGTCGATCGGCGGTTTCTTAGCCTGCATACTTGAGTGCCTCCACGCCTCCCCAGCGACCTAGCGCTGCGGTTCAAAGATCGAAATAACCAGGGTCGCTGCCAAAACGATGAAATAGACCGGCGCCGTCCACGCGCCCAGGAACGGATGTGCGAAAAGTGCGACGAGCACCGCGACGATCAGGCCGAGCGGCGTAACCCGCGAGCTTCCGGCTATGAAATCGTAGATCTCTGCAAGGTTCATGCAGACACCGGCTTCCGCGTCGTGCGCAGCGTCGCGATCACGAGACCGCTTAACGCCAGGTACACGGCGATGATGGTCGGCAGCGTGCTCTCACCCGCCCACCAGGTCACGCTCAGACCTTCGCCGCTCCAAAACGTCCCGAATGAGAGCAGCATGATACCCACCACAAACTTCATCGTGTTTTCGGGTACCTTCCCGAAAGGTTTGCGAAGTGCCAAACCGGCCGCGCATACCAGCACCACCGCCGCGAGCGCGCCGGCGCTTGCCCACCAAAACCCGCCGATGCTGGCCGCGCCGAACGTAATCACGATCACGATCACTTCAAGGCCTTCGAGCAGCACGCCGTTGAACGAGGTCGCGAAGCCGATCCGTTCGGCGTGAGCCTGGGTTTTAGCCGCTTCAAGCGCCGCTACTTCGCGCGCGTAAATCGCGTCTTCGTCGTGCAGCGCCTTTCGTCCGGAGTAGCGCCAAATCGCTTTGCGCAGCCATGTATAGCCAAACAGCACCAGGAATAAACCGACCGCTAGTTGCAGGGCGTGGAGCGGCACTAAACGCACCAGTGCCGGACCTAATACACCCGCGATAACGGCCAGCACTAGCAGTGCCCACGCCGCGCCGGAGAGTGCGCTGCGCCAGCTCTGGGTGTACCCGACCGCCAGCACGATGGTGACGGCTTCGACACATTCGACCACCGATGCAACGAAGGTTGTGCCGGCGAGTACCCAATCGTTCACCTCGGTTTCACCGAGTGTTCTAAAATCGCGTTGAGAATATGCGGGTCGACCGCATCCGGCTCGCTCCAATTCAGCTTGGCGCTGAGCCGCGCGCCGTAGGCGGTGGGCTGATTGGTTTCGGTTAGGCTTACAGCGGGCTTGATAGCGTTGAAGGGCGGCCGGCTCGGCGTGAGACCAAACGCCGCATACATCGGCAGAGCGCTCATGTCGTAGATCGAAAGCGGATGCAAACCCAAGATAAGCTCGATGCTATGCAGCACGCTCGCCGTCGAGTAGTGAGCGTGGTATACGCCCGGCCGTGCATAGGCACTGGCGATATAAAACGTCGATCGCTGATTGCTTACATGATCGGGGCCATTCTGAGCATCGTCTTCCAGCGCAAAGATTGCCGTCGATCGCCAAAATCGAGAATGCGAGACCGCCTCGACCACTCGTCCAACCGCGTAGTCGTTATTTGCCACGTACGCGCGCGGAGTCGGACGACCGATTTGCGTGCCGGAGGTGTGGTCGTTGGGAAGATAGATGATTTCGAGCTGCGGAAGGTTGCCGGAGTGCGCGAACGACTCAAACTCGCGCGACCACTCGTCGATCCGGGCTTGGTCGCTGTAGGCAAGATCCCAGCCGCGGTAGCGCAGATCGACATGCCCTCGCAAACTTGGCCGCGCGGCTGAAACGAGCGCATGCGCGCGCTGGTTATAGATGACCGCTTCGCCGTAATCTCGGTAGCTGACGTGGGCTGCCGCGGCGGCATCCCACAGAAGACCGCCGTGCGGAAGCGCGGCTCCGGCCTCTGTTTCGAAATCGTAGAGATCGCGCCGGCCCCCATAATCGGCGGGCCAAAATCGCTCGACGTAGTCGTTTGCAAAGGCGGCGTCGGTCCAGTTGTGTCCGTCGGCGCTGACTTGCGCGTTGGTGAACGCATTGTCGAAGATGCCGAAACGCCGCGCGATTGCGTGCTGGTTCGGCGTGACGCTCTGGCCGAACCATACCAATGCCGGATCGCCGTCGGCTTGCGGCAAGTCGCCCAGGACCTGATCGTAGGAGCGGTTCTCTTTTATGATATAGATCACGTGTTTGATAGGGCCGCCCGCGCGAAGAACCGTCTTGGGCGGTATGTTCCAGGTCGGTTCGGCATCCTTAACGACATCCTGATTTGGAGAGAGCCGGCGCAGATCGACCATTCGGATTGACCCGTCAAGCGTAGCCGCGACATACCCGGTGCCGGGTCTTGCGTTCGGCCTGTACTCCGGATTCGGGTGAGTGCCTTCGCCCTTGCCGTCGCTGATATAGAGCGTCGAACTCGCGAGCGCGACACCGCTGGGATACCAGCCGGCTGGAATGCGCGCTGCGACCGAGTTGTTTTTCACTACAGCCACCGCGTTCTGCGCGCCGCAACTTACGTAGAGGGTTCCATCGGGAGCGACCGCGATGGCATTCGGCGAGGCACCATACCCGCTCAGGTGCGGAGCACGCAATCCAAGATCGAGCATCGTGCCGACTTTCCCGCTTGCCAGATAAACGGTCGTCAAACCATCGTCATCGCTATCGGCGACGTAGAGCTTGCTCGCATCGTTCGAAAGCGCCAAAGCGACCGGGTGCGCTCCAACGGCGATCGTCGTAACCGCCCCAGTTGCAAGCGTTATAACGCTTAGACTCGATTCGCCGCGGTTTGCCACGTACACCGTTTTGCCGTCACGGGAGAAAACGATTCCGCTTGGATGAGAGCCAACCGAGAATTCGCGACGCGTTTGCGGCATTGCCGGATTCACGATCGTAATCTTATTGGTAAGGTCGTCGCTGATTGCGAGCGATGTTTTGTCGGGTGAAAGTGCCAATGCAGCTGGCCAGCTGGATTTCCCGGTCGAGACGGTCGTACCGATGCTCTTTGAAATCGTGTCAACCAGCATGGCGCCGTCGATATTCGCCCCGGCAACCCAGACGTGGTCATCGTCTTGCCAAACCGGTTGGCCGAACGCGCCTTTCAGCGGAATCACCGCTAGGGATGCGAGCGTTCCGGCATCCAAAATGCGCAGGGCCGGCGGATTGTAGCCGGACTCCACGACTGCAAGTTTGCTCGCGTTCGGCGAGAGCGCTATCCCCTGCGGCATCGTCCCGGTTTCCACAACCGCGGCGCTCGGCGGCTCGATCCGCCAGCCGCTCGGCAAGGTCGTTCCGGCCGGCACCGCGGCACCGGCTACCGCGCATAATCCCGTCAGTGCAAGAGCCGCCAACGCACGATGCAACATCTCCGGGAGTGTTTGCGTTAGGGTCCGATACTCCCCCGGATGCGGCGAGAGGAGCGGGCGGGGAGTTCCGGAAGCCCACGGCGTGGACTTTTCAGCGATAACCGTTTACGCCGGCGGCGAGTTCCGCAAGTATGACGACGCCAAAGTGGGCCTGCTAACGCACGGCTTGCAATACGGCACCGGATGTTTCGAGGGCATTCGCGGCTATTGGGATGCCGAGAGCCGCGAACTAAACCTGCTCCAGCTCAGCGACCATTACGAGCGGCTCGCGCTCTCGGCAAAGATGCTGCTGATGAAACTTCCGCACAGCACCGCCGATCTGATCAAAATCACGACCGACCTATGTTCGCTCAATGGATTTGAAACCGACATTTACATTCGTCCGTGTTCGTATAAGGCGGCCGAAGATATCGGCGTACGGCTGCACAACGTCCCGGATGCATTTGCGATTATTCCGGTGCCGTTCACGCGTTATCTGGACGCCTCGAACGGCCTGAAGACGTGCGTAAGTTCGTGGCGCCGGGTCGATGACTCGTGCGCCCCTCCGCGAGCAAAGATCACCGGCCTGTACGTAAACTCGGCGCTGGCCAAGAGCGAAGCGGTTGAGAACGGCTACGATGAAGCGATTCTGCTCTCCCACGACGGACATATCTCCGAGGGATCGGCCGAGAATATCTTCTTAGTTCGCAACGGCATCTTGTACACGCCCGACCCCTCACAAAATGTGCTGGAAGGCTGCACTCGCCGGTCGATTATGGAGATCGCCAAGAACGAGTTCGGGATCGAGATCGTCGAACGATCGATCGATCGCGGCGAGTTGTACTGCGCCGATGAGGTCTTCTTTACCGGCACCGCTGCCGGAGTCGTCCACGTCCAGTCGGTCGATCGCCGGATCGTCGGAGACGGCACGATTGGTCCGGTAACGCGCAAGCTCGCCGATCTCTACAACCGCGCGATACGCGGTAAGGAGCCGAAATACAATCGCTGGCTTACGCCGGTCTACGCCGGCCGAAAAACCCCGATCTTAGCGCAGGGTTAACGGGTCGCAAGGACCGCAAGAAGTAGAGCCGGCGGGAGAACGAGCGCGCCCCTTGCGAGGAAATGCCAGGCGCTGACCTGCAAACCTTCGCGGCGCAGCGCGATCAGCCACAACAATGTAGCCAGTGAGGCAGAGACCGAGAGGTTCGGTCCCAAGTCGACGGCGACGACGGCAGTGTGGACGATCGCACTGGACGTGGGATGCAGTAAAGCACTCGCCGTTGCCAGCGCGATCGGCAGATTGTTCAAGGCGCCGGAGCCGAGCGTTATCGC
>JBDTCU010000302.1:0-3839 GCA_039923415.1 Vulcanimicrobiaceae bacterium | reverse complement strand
GGATGCGGCTATAGGGTTCTTACGCGAGCAGCCATCGGTCAATCGCGCGCGGGTGTTCGCGCTCGGCCATAGCGAAGGCGGTCAATTAGTCCCGCTGGTTGCCTCCGCCGGCGCACCCGTTGCCGGCATCGCGCTGATGGCTCCGCCCGCTCTTCCCCTCGACCAAGTCATTGCAAAACAACTGCCGGCGCAAAGCCCGATGCTCGAGCGGATCGAGCGCACCGATTGGTTCAAGAGTTACTTGGGAATCGATCCGGCAAAAACTATCGCGCACGTGCATCAGCCGATTCTGATTCTGCAAGGTGAAGAAGATCGTAACGTGCTCGCACCGGATGCGTTGCGCCTAGTGAATGCTGCCAAAGCGACAAATCACGATGTTACCTACAAACTCTACCCGCATGACGCGCATGAATTCTTGGTGCTCAAGCCGGGTCAAACGATGCTCGACACCGCGACGGTCATCGATCCTGCGCTAATCGACGACCTCATCGCTTGGCTGAAGGCACACGCGCGCGGCTAGTTCCCGTCTTCTTTGATGATGCAAGGGGCCATGACGGCGTCGGTCATACCGTGAATCAGGCGCTTGTCGGCGGGTGCTACGGTGGCCAGGATCCCGCCGATCTGAACACCCTCGACGGTGATGAAGAAGTATGGACACAGGCGCACACGGCCGTCGAAACTGCGGACTTCGTCGGCCTTCCGATCGAAGTAGGGCTGACGCACACGCTTGCCCTTGTAGAACCGCTGCAGAATTCTCGGCGTCGTCTCGAAATGGTCGATCGCTTCTTTGAGCGTTGCAATCCACTCTTCTCTGGTTTGGTCGTTAGCCATCCGCACTCCGCGCGAGCCCCAGGCGAGCTCTGAAAACCCGGATGGCTTCACCACGAAATCGCGCTCGCTTTTGCCCAGCAACGAGAGCCGCATCCAATCATTGACCGGTCCCCCCGCAACCTCTAATCCGTAGATCACCGATTGCGGCGGCATCGGTCGCGGATCGATCACCCAGGTTTCCGGAAACAAGAGCTGCAAGCGAGCAAATATCTCGGGGCCCAGTTCGGCCTTCCAGAGCGTTTTCAGAAGCGGGTGATGCAGCAGCGCAAAGGCCAGCTTCTCTTCCATGTGCGCTTTGGGCGGAGGCGTCATCTTTACGCGGTTGTGACGCGCCGAATAGAGCATCAACTCTTGTTTAGGCACGTTGAGCAGATCGAAGAGCTCAAAGTTGCGGTAGATCGAATCGATCTTCTCTTCGCGGCCATCTTCGAAGCGAACGAACAGCGCTTCTTCGGTGAAGATGATGTCTTGCGGCGAGCAGACATGCGCAGTTAGGATGTCCATCCGATTGAGCGCAGCGGCCAGCCACCGCAACTCGGACCGGTAATCGTTGGATTCTTCCGAGACCACGATCGCTACGGTCGGGCGATCGGCCCCGGTCACGGTCTTGATCATCGCGCTGAACTGCTGAGGTATGCCGTCCGCACCGCCGACACTCTCGAAACCGAGCCGGCAATATGTCTGCGCCATTGCGCCCAGAAACCCCATCCCGCCCGGAACGCTGTCGAGTTCGGAGGCGATGAAGCCGTCGTCGGTGAGAATCAAATCGGGACGAATGATTGAGGGGATCTCTTGCTTGAAACGATTTTGCCGAGCCAGGCGCACGATGTGTTCGGGTTTGCCCTGATCGAGGTATTCGGCGATGAAGGCCGGCGCAGTCCCGCGCGCACTTCGATTGTAGAGCCCGTTCAGGACCTTGTAAAACGCGAAGAGATCGTTACCGATGGTCGTGATTCGCTCGAGCGTCTTTGGAGCTAATGCGAACGGCTCAGGGGCGATGCGCCAGGGGATTTTATCTTCGGCATCTTCCACCCGAAAGAGGCCGGGCGGAATGTTATCGTAGAGGAAGCGCGCTTGTTCGGGAGCCGTGAGGTTTGCAAAAGCCGTACAGGGCATGACTCTCCTATCGACAGCCGTCGGGAATCTTGGAATTGCTGAACGCGATATACCGTCGCCGCATCAGAGACTCTAATACCCCATTTGGAGCAAAAGTTGCACGGGCGCCTTGATGGGCAAGTCTGCACCGATGGTCCCTGGAGGGCAGCCATCCGGTCGCAACCCGACTATTTGATCGTGATCGCGCCCGGGGTGAGCATCGCGGCCTCGATATGGATCAGTCCGCTGCGGTATGAGAGCGTGAGATGAAGCGTGCCGGCGATGCCGGCTTGGGTGAGGTCGACATCCTGAATCACTCGAGCAGGGTCGACGCCGGCCACGAACTGGAGCGGCGCGTCCTCCGAAAAGGAGCCTTTGGGGCTTGAAAAGGTCTGTGCGACCGTAACTAGTACCTCGCGGCTTGAGGGCGCGCGCGAAGTCCGGGTGACGCAATAGCTCGCGCGCACCGGCGTCCCTTTCACTATCAAGGTCTCATGGGTGCAACCTTCCTGAGCCGACGCAAAGGACTGCAGCGAGAAGACCATAACCGCGCTAAGAGCGATGCGCACCAACATTAAAACCACCTCACACTCGCAGAACGAGCAAGCCGATCGAAACGTTGCTCACGATGCTCTCGAACTCCGTTTCTTACGCGAATCCGATGTGGCCGGACTGCGCGATTGGGGCCGGCACGATGATGCCCTGTTTGCGCCGTACAATGTGCCGGTTCTCTCCGAGTCCGATGTGTCGGCGTTTTGGCGTCGTTTCGGGACAAGCGACGGGATGGTGTCGTTGGCCGGCTTGATCGGCGGCCGTCTTATCGCACATGTCGTCTTACGGATCGGGCCCGCGGAACCCCAGATCGCGGACGTCGGAATCGCGATCGACCCGGCGCTGCTCGGTCGCGGCTTCGGAAGGGCGCTCTTGCTCCGGCTGCGGACGTTTGCGCGAGTCGAACTTGGGATCGTGGAGCTGACCTTGGATGTGGCCGCCTACAATCGGCGAGCGATCCGGGCCTATCTGGCCGCCGGGTTTCGCGAGCGCTCCCGTCGCTGGATGCCGTACGAAACACCGATCGATTTTGCCGGCCTGCTGACCGATCCGCGCTACGACTGGCTTAGGGAGCACGTTCGGATTGACGATGGGTATAGTATCGACGTGGTGCGTATGACTCTCTGTTGCTTGCCTGCCAAGGAAACCTAATGCCGCATATCGATCTCATCGCCCTCGATCTGGACGGCACTCTGCTGGATTCTCACGAACAAGTCTCGCCGCGCAACCGGGCGGCCATTCGGGCGGCGCTCGAGGCCGGCGTTCGCATCGTCCTGGTTACCGGCCGCGGCGTCGATACGCCGATTCGGATCTCGCGTCAGCTCAATCTGAACCTGCCGGTGATCTGCTGCCACGGCGCGCTGACCAAGGATTTCGGGGCCAATCGCACCCTCGGGCACATTCCGGTCCCCATGCAGTACGCCAAACCGATGATCGAATTCGGCGAACGCCGCCAGCTCTCAATGGCCATCTACGTTGAGGAGTTTTTCTATCGGCTTGAGGGCGGCAAGCTGTTTATGGACGATATGACCGGGCCGACGTGGCGCGCGGTCAAGACGTTCGGCGAAGTCATGCATACCGCGCCCACGTTCATTCGGTTTCTCGGCACCGAATCGGTCGAGGCAATGCGCGAAGAATTCAGCGACTTTCCGCTTCACTTCAAATATGAAACCTGGCAAGATTTTACCGAATGTGCGGTCACTAGCCGAGAAGCCACCAAAGCTCGCGCGCTTGCTCGATTGTGCGCCGATTTCCAGATTGTAAAAGAGCGCGTTTTGGCGGTTGGCGATTCACGCAACGATGTTCCGATGCTGCGCTGGGCTGGTACGGGTGTCGCAATGGGCAATGCACTTCCCGAAGTG
>JBDTCU010000301.1:0-3222 GCA_039923415.1 Vulcanimicrobiaceae bacterium | reverse complement strand
AGACTAAAGCCTTCACATCGACGCCGGCTTGACTCAATGTCTGTTCGGCGATGCCGCGATCCTGATCGAGCAATGCGGCCAGCAGATGCTCGGGTGTCGTCTGCGTATTGTGCTCGGCCAGCGCGCGGGTGTACGCGGCATTCAATCCGTCGGCGACCCGTTCGGTCATCCGGTCAGCGTTCATTTTGAATGTTATATCCCAAGGTAAAGATCACGACGTCGTCAGCGGATCCGGTATTGAGCAGCGCTCGTTCCAATGCCTGGGCCGGATTTTCCGCGTATGCGATCTGGGGCTTGGCCAGCTCCGCCCGCAAACGCTCTTCACCATCCAGCAGATTTCGAGTTGCCTCGGTCAGGCCGTCGGTATAGAGCACCAGAAGCGATCCCGGCTCTAGGATTATCCGCCGTGCGCTCGGCTCGGATGCGTGCGGCACACCCAGCGGAACGTCGCCGAACTCCAAGGCGCGCACCGTGCCCGCGGCATCTCTGAGAAATGGCGGCGGATGTCCCGACGCGGCGTAGTCGAGGTTGCCGGTCGGCGGATCCAATATTCCTATGAACGCCGTAACCACTAACTCGGTGGAATCGCGCTGCAATATGCGATTGAGATCGCGTAGCAGCCCTTGCGGAGAGACTTGCCCGAAGCTCAACGCGTGAATCGACTGGCGTAGTTTCGCCATCCAAATCGCAGCATCCAATCCATGCCCGGTAACGTCGCCAACCGAGAGGACGATACGTCCATCCTCAAGCGCGAATGCGTCGTACCAATCGCCGCCGATCAGCGAATCGGTTGTCGCGGCGGTGTAGACGGCGTTGAACGTAAGCCCGTCAACCTTCGGCAGCCTCTCCGGAAGCATCGCCATTTGGAGATGCTTTACCGTCTCGTGTTCGCGAGAGTATCGCACTCCGATTTCTCGAGCGAGGTCGGCCATCGCCCCGGCGGCCTCTCGTTCGGAGGCTACCCTGTGAGCAGTCGCCAACCGCAATTCCATTTCGTCGCATACGATGCCGGCAAAGGTTGCTAGGGCCGTTTTCTCTGCCGCCGTTAACTCTCGCGGCTGACGATCGATGATGCAAATCGTACCGAGATTAAAGCCGTCATGCGTCTTTAGCGGCGCAGCCGCATAAAACTGTAGCCCGAACTCTCCCGCGACGAGCGGATTGGCAAGAGCGCGCGGATCCGAACGAGCGGCTTCAACAATGTATACATCATCTTGCATAATCGCCGACGAGCACAGCCCCGGGTCCCGCGGAAGCTCGTGAACGTCGTCGAGTCCGTGACGCGACTTAAACCAGATCCGATCTTCGTCGACGATCGTAACTAAGGCGATCGGTACGTCGAAGAATTGCGCGGCCAGCGCCGTGATCCGATCGAACGCGCCGTCCGGCGGCGTATCGAGCACGTCGTAGCGCCGAACCGACTCCATCCGGAGGAGTTCGTTCTCAGGCAACAAGGCCGGCCGCCGCATCGATGGCATCCAGATGGCGCTGTTTGGTCGTATCGTCGAGAAATGCCGCTAAAAACGAGTTTCTCGCCAACGTTACTATCTCGTCGTCACCCAAGCTGAGTGCGCGGGCGACTTCGCTGAAGTTGTCATCGATGTAGCCGCCAAAATAGGCGGGATCGTCCGAGTTAACGGTCGCGCGAAGGCCCGCATCGAGCATCCGCTTGAGCGGATGATCGGCCAGACTCGGTACCACCTTCAATCGCAGATTCGAGAGCGGGCAGACTGTAAGCGGTGTTTGGGTGCGATGCAGGTGCGCGACCAGCGCCGGATCTTCCATGCTGCGAACACCGTGATCCACTCGCGAGACTTTGAGCAGATCGAGCGCCTGCCACACATACTCGGGCGGCCCTTCTTCACCGGCATGAGCGACGGTAAGATAGCCCTGCGCCCGGGCACGATCGAACACTGCTTGAAATTTCGATGGCGGATTCCCAAGTTCGGCCGAATCCAATCCGACTGCGACGATTTTCTCGCGGAACGGCAACGCTTCTTCGAGCGTCTTCATCGCTGCTTCGGGAGAGCGATCGCGCAAGAAGCACATGATTAATTTCGTGCTGATTCCGAACTCGACGTCGCTCGACGTAAGTGCCGACCAGATGCCGTCGACCACGGTCCGGAATGGAACCCCGCGATCCGTATGCGCCTGCGGATCGAAGAATATCTCGGCGTGCGTGACGCCTTGTGCCCGCGCACGCTGTAAATACGCCATCGTTAAATCGTAATAATCGCGCTCGGTGCGCAAGACGTTCATGCCGGCGTAATAGACGTTAAGGAAAGACCGCAAGTCGCGGAACCGGTACGCAGCACGGAGCGCCTCGACATTAGGGTATTCGAGAGGGACCGCATTGCGCGCCGCAATGTCGAAGATCAACTCCGGCTCGAACGTGCCTTCGATATGAAGGTGCAGTTCGGCCTTGGGAAGCCTTCGAGCGTCGATCACAGTTCTCTCTCTTTCGGTGAACGCAGCATTCTGAAATCGCCGCTGCGCACGGTAATCCCGCGCGCGTCGAACCACTCCAGGAGCGGCACGGCATACTTTCGCGAGGTCCCTACCAAATCGCGAAACTCGGCCATGCTCATCTGTTTTTCGGCCCGGATGAAGCCTTCTACCTTCGCGTGGATTTGGGCAATTTGGGTACCGCGATAGAGCGCTTGGGAGACTTTGACCAGCACTCCTCGCGCCAGGAGAGTGTCGAACGCTTTCGACAACCCCTCGATTTGGCTGGTTTTGAGCGCCTCGACTACCTCCGCAAGCGCTGACGGCAGAAACGGCTGGTCGGCCGCAATCGGAACGGTTTCATCGAAAAAGCGTTTTTGGGCATCGCTAAGCTGGGGCACATGATCCAGGGTCGAGTAGTAGCCCGAGCGGCCGGCGAGCCTTCCCTCTTCAACCAAGGCGGCGAGAATTCGAAGCAGGAGCGGCTCGTCCAACTCCAGCGCGCGAGCGAGGAGTAGCGAGGTGCTGCCCAGGGACCACGGCTCCGATCGTTGCCGCGCAGAGAGGTGTTCGATTGCGCGCGCTTGCAGAGCGGACGCGGTCTCGCCCTCGATGAATCCGATCGGGCGCTGCACTCGCAAAATGCGGCCGTCGGAACAAAGCCGTTCGAGTTCGATTTGAACAACATCCTCGCGCAAGTTGGCGAGTGTGGCGATCTTAGCGCTCTCCAGCGCTTGTAAGCCGCTGGTTCGCAGAATGCCAATGAGGGCTTCTTCG
>JBDTCU010000300.1:0-2889 GCA_039923415.1 Vulcanimicrobiaceae bacterium | reverse complement strand
TCTCACGTTCGTCGGCACGCTTGCGGATGCGTTTATAGCGGTCGAAGAAGCGCTCGTCGCCGAAGGTTTGTAGACCGCGCGATGGCCTATCTTGTTCCGGCAATCGTGGTGCTGCTCGGAGTGGTGTATTTGAAGGTTGCCGGCGCCCGGCAGAACCTGTTTCTGCTGGTCGGATCTCTCGGCATGATGGTGACCGGCATACTGCTGGTCTTTGACCGCGCACTCAAGCTCAATACTCTTGGCATGAACGTCGCCTTGATCCTCGGCCTCGCAACAATTTTCGTGGGTGCATTCGGCTCTATCTTCGGTCGCAGATCATCATCGAAACCACAGTAAGCATGATCGGCTTCGTCAATGTGTTTAAGCCGGCCGGGCCAACTTCAGCGCAGATCGTTGCGCGTCTTCGACGAATCTACGGTCTCTATGCACGCGACCGCAAAATCGCGGTTGGACATCTGGGCACGCTCGATCCACAAGCCGCCGGAGTGCTGCCGATCGCGATCGGTAAGGCTACTCGGCTCATTCCAATGCTCACGGATCAACGAAAGGCCTACGTCTGCACGCTGGTGTTGGGAAGATCGACAACTACCGGCGACGCTCTAGGCAAGGGGATGGAAAGCGCGCCGGTTCCGACTGACTGGGAGAAGCGCTTGAACGCCGCGCTGCCGGAGTTCGCGGGCAAAATCACCCAGATTCCGCCGATGTACAGTGCGGTGCATCACGAAGGCAAGCGTCTGTACGAATTGGCGCGCGAAGGCATCGTTGTCGAACGAAAGTCGCGCCAAATTACGATTTATGCGCTCAATCTGCTGGGTGTCGAGGGCAACACAGCGCGTCTGCGAGTGGCCTGCAGCGAAGGCACCTATGTCAGGACGCTGTGCGAAGATCTCGGACGTGCTATGGGAGTGCCCGCGCATATGGGAGCGCTGGTTCGCGAAGGCTCGGGGCCGTTCGTGCTCTACGAGAGTTTGAGCTTGGATGAGATCGCGGAGATGCCGCGCGAAGCGCTGATTCCGCCCGAGAACATCATCCCGTTTCCGACCATCGTGCTGGATCTGCGCGGTTCGGCCGACTTTCGAGCCGGCCGGGTCGTGCCGCTTCCCGCCGGCGCGCCCGCTAAGCACGTATTCGTCCGCGATACCTCGCGCACGCTGGTGGGTGTCGGCGAAACCCACGGCGCACTGCTCGCCCCGCGCAAGGTGTTCGTGTGAAACTGCACCATACCCTGACGCACGATTCGAAAGCCCCACCGCTCGTGCTGGCGATCGGGTTCTTCGATGGTTTGCATCGCGGGCATCAAGAGCTGATCCGCCAAACCCTGCGTTTGCGTAGGCCCGGATATCGCGCCGGCGTACTCACGTTCGCCAATCACCCGTCGACGTATCTGCGCCCCGGCAGCGAGCCGCCGCTGATCTGCACGCCGGAAGAACGCATCGACCTATTCGGCAAAGCGGGACTCGACGAATGTTTCTTTATCCCATTCGATGGCGCGATCGCTCAGCTTTCACCGTCGCAATTTCTTGAAATAGTGGTCGAGGGGTTGGGCGCCCGTGGCGTGGTGGTCGGCAGCAGTTTCCGATTCGGTCACAAGCGCGCGGGTGATACTGCGGTGATGGCGCAGATTCTCTCCGATCGCGGCGTCCAAGCGATCTTGGTGCCGGCCGTCGAGGGAGAAGGCGAGCGCATCTCAAGCACCCGAATCCGCAAAGCAATTGCGAGCGGTGAAACCGATTTGGCAGATCGTTTACTCGGAGATAGTTACACCCTGCGCGGCAGAGTCGTCATGGGCGCAGGGCGCGGACACGATCTTGGGTTTCCAACCGCCAATATCGACCCGCCGCTCAAACTCCTCCCCAAAGACGGCGTCTACGCGGCAACCGCCCGTTACGACGGACGCGACTACGCCGCACTCGTTTCGATCGGCACAAATCCGACATTCTCCGGCACCTCGCGCAGCGTAGAAGCCTGGCTGCGCGACTTCCAAGCAGCGATTTACGGCGAGGAACTCGCCCTGAGGGATCTGCGTTTTGTTCGTGAACAGCAAAAGTTCGATTCGGTCGATGCGTTGCTGCTTCAAATGCAGAACGATACGCTCTCGATACCCTATCCGAACTTCAAATAGCGCGCCGCCACCTTAGGAGATATTTCAATGCGCCTGCCAACATCACTACTCACGATCGCTTTGGCGCTGAGCTTCGGCGGCAATGCCTTCGCGGGCGGACCACCTGCGGCCGGCCAAACCGCGCCCGACTTTACCGCTCCGCTTACGGGCGGCGGCAACTTGAAACTCAGTTCGCTTCGTGGCAAAGCCGTTTACCTGAACTTCTTCGCATCCTGGTGTCCGCCATGCAATGAAGAAGCACCCGACGTAAACGCGCTCCAAAAGAAATACGCCAAACGCGGCCTGGTGGTCGTCGGTGTCGACGAATTAGAGAACGTCGAAAAAGCCAACGGATTCCTCAAGAAATACGGCCTCGTCTACAAAGCCGTCGTCGACGGTGGTGCTCTTCGCGACGAATACGGCACCAACGCACTGCCGGTCCATGTCTTCATCGCGCGCAACGGCAAGATCAAACTCTATCGTGAGGGTGAGATGAGCAAGTCTGAGATCGAATCCGCCATCAAGTCGATCCTTTAGGCGGCTTTCACCGTCCGACTGGCGAGCCTCACGCGGAGCCGCTTGCGGTTTTCCGGTTGCGCGCGCGACGGCGGTCCGTTGACGCTGTTTCGTTCCACCGCCGAGTAGGATCACGATATCTCGCCGTCTTTCGCAAGATAGACCCGGTAACCAGGCCCCCAAGTTATCCGGCATTCACCAACGACGCCGATCCACTTGACAGAGGTGGTGTTTGCCCATTTCGAGACGCGCTCTTGCCGTTGCAACTTACC
>JBDTCU010000299.1:0-4577 GCA_039923415.1 Vulcanimicrobiaceae bacterium | reverse complement strand
GAATCCCACCAAGACATCGCGTCCGGAAAATGACGGCGACTGGCAGGCGGGCGGAGCTTGGTAGACGATCGGCCCGAGCGTTAGTGTTTCAAGATGGCCGCAGAGCCCGACTTCGTAGTTGCCGCTTACGCCGCTGATCGCCATCCTCGAACCTAGCTGGGTGTCATCGATCATCATGCGGATGTCGTATTTCTGCACCATGCTAGCCGGATAGAGAACGTAGAATGCATTGCCGCTATCCAAAGTTGCATTCACGCTAACGCCACCGTTCAGCTTCATCTCAACGACTGGTGTGCCGTTGGTCAGGTCAGCGACCACTGGAACTCCGGCACCGGCATCGACCCGGGTCTTTGTAGGGTCGGCAATCGTCATTTGCTGATTGTTGAAGTCGACAGTAACGACCGCGCCGGCTAGGAAATCAAAGCCAATCAAGCCATCGGGTGCATCCGAATCCATCGCACCTCGGCCGGAACTGAGTCTCACATTGTGCAGAGTGTTGCCGCCGACTTCGACGGTGTCCGCACGATCCAAGTTGATTTTCAGCGAGCCCGCGATCCCTTGGGCGGTCGATTTATCGAGAGCCTTCACATGGGCTTTTTCAGCAAATGCGTTCGTGAGAAAAATTGACGATGAACCGCTATCTAAGGTAAACTTGCCGGCGACGCCGTTAACCTTTGCATCGATGATGATACGATGCTCGGTGACCTTAATTGGAAAAGGCTGACTGTTGGCAAATGTCCACGACGCGGTCTGCGGCGGGGGATGCAGTTCGTCGTTGGTAATCTCGGCGTTGCCGACGATCTTGGTGTACTCATGCGTGTACTCCGAGCCGAGATACTTCCACTTACTGATGACCTTTTTGCCCGGCACCACATCGGCATAGGCTAAGATGTTCAGGGTCTGTTCTTGATCTCCGCTGGGGTCGAGAACGGCCCGTTTATATTCGCCGCTCTGCGGATCGACGTAGAGATCGATTGGGAAGGCATTAGGAACATCGACCCGCACGACGCTTAGCGATTGCCCCGAAATGGTCTCGGAAGGGCGCATAGTTCCGGTTAGTTCCTGCGTGCCCTCGTCAAACAGCGCGTTGAGCGATGCGCGGTATTTCGCCGGGTCTCCAAAGGATGCGCGTGTGAAGCCGTTGTCGTCGGAATTCCAAAAAACGCGCCCGGTAAACCCCTCATAGGTCGTTCCTCGCTTTCGGGTCGTGTCGATCCGATCGATGAGGCCGACCCGCAATTCCTTAGTCGCGCTGTACAGGCTCCCGTCGCTGTCCTTGAGCATCTGTCCGGTTAGCCTGAGCGTTCGGATGCTGCCGTCCCCGAACTGCCAGCCGACAAACGACTTGTGCTTGGCCAACAGGGCGGCGGCCGGATCGTCGGCGCGGGCCGGAACGGAGGGGACGGCGAACAGAAAGATCGCGCTGACAAAAGCGGCGAGGCCGCCAACTAGTAGTGGGCGCATAGTGAATTGGTGTTTGCGACCTGTGGGCTTGAAACCTGGCGGCGAGTTCCTGTATAGTAAGGCGTCGATCACGGGGCACAGGTCAAGCGTTTGTGCTCAGGGCGTCGCACGGCTCGGTAGCTCAGGGGTAGAGCGGGGGACTCATAAGCCCTAGGTCGTAGGTTCAAATCCTACCCGAGTCAATTTTAATGGGCCGCTCGCTGCCGTCCGGCGGCGATGTTCCATACCGAGGTACAGCATGTCAACCATCCCGTGCGATTTCTGCCCTCATCCCGTCGATCGCGGGCAAATGGAAGAGATCGAGATCTCGCACTACGTCCCAGATTCCTCAGGTGACGATCTTGCTTACGCGCGTACCTATTACTTTGGACATCCCGACTGCGTACGGAAGTTTTATCGCGGCCTAGTCGACCATAAACTCGATCTCTTCAAACATATTCCCAGCACAGGGCCGGGACCCGAGGCCCCGCGCTGAACTCGTGCGCCCGTAGCGTAGCTGGATAACGCGCGGCCCTCCGAAGGCTGAGACCGGGGGTTCGAATCCCTCCGGGCGCACCATTTCTTCCCGTGATGGAACTGCAAGAAGTTACCGACGAACGATATCTGCGCCAAGCAATGCAGATGGCCGAACATGCCCAGGCGTGCGGCGATGTGCCGATCGGAGCGGTCCTTGTTTGCGGCGATCTGGTTTTAGAAGCAAAAAACGAAAAAGAGCTTCGCCCGGATGCGACCGCGCATGCCGAGATGCTTTTGCTGCGCGAAGCCTGTCGCCGGCTCGATGTCTGGCGTCTGCGCGATGCGACGCTGTACGTGACTAAAGAACCCTGTGTAATGTGCGCCGGCGGCATGGTCGCGGCCAGAATCAAGCGGCTCATTTACGGGTGCCGCGATCCTAAGGGCGGCGCGGCCGGCAGCGTGTTCGATGTGCTCGCGCACCCGGCGCTTAATCACCGCATCGAGGTGATCGGTGGCGTGCTCGAAGCAGAAACCACCGCGCAGCTGCAAGCATTTTTCCGCCAAAAACGCAGTTAGAAAAAGGATTTAAGCGGGGGCCGCGAACCAGCGGTCGTCACGGAGAGGTGGTCGAGTGGTTGAAGGCACCCGCCTCGAAAGCGGGCGTACGTGATGAGCGTACCGAGAGTTCGAATCTCTCCCTCTCCGAAGTTCAACGGTTGTAGACCTGCCGCCGCAGGCACCAGGCGGTAAAGTCGGCGGACGTCAACGGATGCGCGATGCTGTAGCCTTGAATAGCGTCGACGTTTTTGTCTTCGAGCCAGCGGCGCTGTTTCTCCGACTCCACACCTTCCGCGATCGTGAACCAGCCAAATTTGCGCGCCAGAAGGATCGCCGCTTCGAGTGCGGCGGCCGACGTCGCGGTTTTGAAGAGATTCGCCGTCAGATCGCGATCCAGCTTCACGAAATCCACCGGCAGATTCGCAAGCCGGGCTATCGGTAAGCCTGCGGATCCGAATGCGTCGATACCGGTGCGGACGCCACGCTCGCGCAACTCTGAAAATACCGCCGCGGCGACCTCGAAATCATCCGAAATAGCGCGCTCGCTCAACTCGATAGCGAGAAGTGCCGGATCGAACTGCCGCTCTTGGATCGCCGCGACCACCGCACTGCTGACGCTGCGCGACGGTTGCGAGATATTGATGTAGACGGGCAGCGTTCGCTCGGGGGTCGACCACTTCGAAGCTTGTTCGAAGGCGGCGTTGATGACCCACTGGTCGATCAGCTCTGAGAGCCGGTCGCGTCGCGCCACATCCAGAAAGGACGCCGGCAGCAGCATGCCTTGCGAGGGATGCTGCCACCGCAAGAGCGCCTCAGCAGCGCATAACTCACCGCCGGCGGTCTCGATGATCGGTTGGTAACAGAGCAAAAACTCGCGCTCCGGTTCGCCTTTGCGCAGGTGCGATTCGAGGTCGCTCTTGGTATCGATCCGCCGCGCGAGATCTGCATTATACCAGTAATAATGCGGGCCCGGCTGCGATTTTGCGTGATACATAGCTGCGTCGGCATGCGCTATCAACTCTTCGCGCGAGCTTGCATCGTTCGGAAAAGTGGCGATACCGATACTGATCGAGACGGCCGTGGACCCGTCCGGGAATTCAAACGGCTTTGCAACGCATGCCAAAATTCGCTCGGCTACTTCGCCTAAATCTTGTTCGTGCGCGAAACCTGGAATAAGTACCGCAAACTCGTCGCCGCCGACGCGCCCGATGACCTCATATTCGCGTAGAGTCTCCCGTACGCGCGTTGCGAATTCACGCAATACCGCATCACCCGCGGCATGACCATTTGTATCGTTGATTTGCTTGAAACGGTCGATGTCGATAAACAAAAGACCCACTCGGGCCTTTGTGCGGCGTGCCAGCGCAATCTGTTCGCCGACGCGCGCAATCATCGTTCCGCGATTCGGCAGCGCGGTAAGGGTGTCGTGAAAGGCCAGCTGCGAGAGGCGTTCCTGCTGTTCGGCCTGCTCGATCAGACGTGCGAAGACCTCGGTGAGAAGCTGCAAATACGCCCGCTCTGCGGGCATTAGAGCTCGGCTTCGCGGCCGGCGGCTGGTGAGCGTCAACGCCCATTTCCTCGATCGGGCCGCAAACTGAACCGCGATAAGCGAGCGCAAGAAAAAACGTTCGACCATCGGATGGCGCCGAAGAGGCGGACAATTGTCGACATCGGCGACTTCTAAAACGCGACCTGTGAGCAGCGGTCCGGACGCGAGCGTGCTGTCGAATGGGACGCGCATGCCGGAGCGCATCGTTCCATCGCCAAGGATATGCTCGATGACGATGTCGTCGCCGTCGACGAAGCCGATTGCGCCGTACTCCATGCCGAGTGAGGCCGTTCCCTCTTTCAGGATTGCTTCGGCCAGTTGGGACGCCGAGTGTCCGGGCTCTACGACCATCTGCCAGAGCGCTTCCAGACGCGAATAATTGTGCGATCGAGCCGGCTCGCTGATCGTCGAATCTGAGGCCCAAAGTTCTAGAATGGTCATCTGCGATGCGCTGCTGTCGATGGCGCGAGCCGTAATCTCGATCTCCTCTCCGGCGCTGTTTTTTGCAATCGCCGCTCGCGGCGTTTCGCGCAGCTCAAGCGCCGAGGGC
>JBDTCU010000298.1:0-4123 GCA_039923415.1 Vulcanimicrobiaceae bacterium | reverse complement strand
GCTCTACCGTGTGGTGCCGCAACTTACGCCGGAGGATATTTACTGGATATTTGTGGCAGCCTTTAGCGAGATGCTGGCCGCAGGAATCACCACGGTCGCCGAGTTCTTTTATCTCAACGGTGCCGGGAACTCACATGCCGAAGCGGCGATTCGCGCTGCTCAAGACACCGGCATTCGGTTGGTATTGGCGCGCACGTGGATGGATGCCGAATCCGCGCCCCCTCAATTCCGGGAATCGATCGACCAGGCCGCATCGAGGACCGCGGAACTCATGGCACGGTATCCGCAGATTGAGATTTGCGTGGCCCCGCATTCACTGCATGCCGCCTCTCCCGAGATGATCGTGGCCGCAATGGCATTCGCCGATCAGCACGATTGCCTGGTGCACATTCACGTTGCCGAAGCCGAATACGAAGGCGCGCAAACGCTCGCAGCTCACGGCGCGACGCCGATCGTGCTGCTCGACCGGCTCGGCGTACTCAACACCCGAATCGTCGCGATCCATGCGATCTTTCTCACCGAAGATGAGAAGAAGCTGCTGGCTGCAAGCGGTGCGCGAGTCGTTCACAACCCGATGACCAATCAATATTTGGGAGACGGCACGTGCGACCTCAGCGGATTACATGCCCTCGGAGTTCCGATTGGCCTGGGCACCGACGCCGATGTGAAACCTTCGCTGATCGAGGAGATGCGCGCAGCCAGTTTATTGCAGAAACTTGCACACCGCGACGGCAGTAAACTCGGAGCTGCCGCAGCCTATCGTTTCGGCACGGCTGAGGGCGCTGCCGTTCTCGGTATTCCGGCGGGGGACTTTCGCGTCGGCGCGCATGCCGATTTTAGCGTACTCGACGTAAGCGCCATCGACCCCTGGACGCCGCTGCTCAACGGCTTGGTCTATCGAGCCGAAAGTGGGTGGATTCGCGAAACCTATGTCGGCGGCGTTCAAGTTTACAGCACCCGGCGTTCAACGCTCGCCGCCAACGCCGCAATCGCGCTCGGAAGCCTCGCTCGCGCGCTAGGCCTTCAATCAATTTGACAGGTATGGATAAAATAGATATACATTTGGTATATGCCTAAAATATCGATGCTCATACCCGGTCCGGACCTAAGCCTCATTGATTCCGTGAGCAAGAACCGCACGGCATTCATGATTGAGGCCGCGGTTGCTGAAGCAAAGCGACGTCAACGGGAACTGCAAGATGCGGAAATCGCTCGCGTCTGCACGGAGAGTGCCGAGCGCGATCGCGCGCTAAACAAGGAATGGGAGTCTACTGTGCGCGATGGTTTGCTAAAATAGCCGGCGTACGGCGCGGAGAAGTTTGGCGCGTCGCGTTTGATCCCGTTGCCGGGAGCGAGCAGGCTAAAACGCGTCCGGCAGTGATCGTGCAGCGAGACTCAGCAAACGCGGCGTCGCCGACGACCATCGTCTGTCCCCTTGTCGACGCAAATGGTCAACATGGCAACCTGCTGAATGCCGGAGTTCGGCGCGGTGCCGGTGGGGCGCGCAAAGACAGTCTTGTCGTCTGCAATCAGGTTCGCACAGTCGACCGAATACGATTGCGTGGAGATGCGCTGGGCACTCTACCCGCCGAAACAATGCAACTCGTTGACGACGGGCTGCGCGCTATCCTCGATCTCTAGCGTCGCGTCCTCGACTCTGAGCAAGTCGGCGAATCAACGCTAAGACTAGACCAGACTAGTCTTTTCATGATAGACTAAAAGCATGAAAATCGTTGGTATTGTCGATGCAAAGGCACGCCTTTCCGAATTAGTTACAGCCGTCGAGGCGGGAGAAACGATACTCCTGGCTCGCAATGGTCGACCGGTCGCATCGCTTGTCGCGGCTCCGTTTGACCAACGGAAGGCGCACCAAGCGATCAAGTGGATTTTCCAACATCGGCCGCGCAAGCCGCTTGGCGACTTAACGATTCGTGGACTTATTGACGAAGGGCGCAAGTATTGATCGTCGTGGATGCTTCGGTCGTACTCTCGTGGTTTCTTGATGATGAGCTTGACGAGTTCGCCAACACATCGGCGGCCCGCGTGGTAAGCGAAGGCGCACTCGTGCCGGCGATCTTCCCAGCAGAAGTCGCGAATGCGCTCGTGAACGCTGCGCGGCGCGGCCGCCTTACAAATACCGACGTTACGGAACGTCTTACGCGCCTCGACGCATTGCCGATCATGGTTGATAGCGCGCGCGTAGCGCTCGGTGAAGAAGTTGATCTCGCCCAAAAGCACAAGCTTACAATCTATGATGCCATGTATCTCCACATCGCGCTTCGACAGCAATGGACGTTGCTAACGAGGGACGCAGATCTCCGACGTGCCGCGCTTAAAGAAAATATCCTGATCCAATGACCCACTCACGAAAGTGCCAGAAAGTGACATGCGATTACCGTCAACATGGGAGACGGAAAACCTGGGTCAGAATATGTCGTCGTGCCGTAATCGGGCTGCGGAAGCAAAGCGGTGTCTGAGCTCCAAGTTACCGACATCGCTCGCAATCTGCACGAGACTGCCGAGCGCGCCCGCGCCCTGAAACCGAGCTTCGACCCACCCACCAGGATTGTGAGCAAGCTTTGGGCTACTTCTCGTCCTGAGTAATCGTGGAGGAATAAACTGTATGATCCACTCTACCGTGATTCGATTTGCAGGTGCAGCCGCGGTCGCATCGTTGCTTCTGGCTGGATGCGGCGGCGGTTCTAAATCCGAGACCACTACACGAACGGTCACTGGAACTACTACGAACCTGCCCTTAAGTACGGCCGGCGCTATGACCCAAAACGCGACCGCAGCCGTGCCGGCGGATGTGAATTGCGGCGCGGTCAGCCCGGTCTGGGTGAACCTGAAATCAAAGGCCTATCACGAGGTCGGCGACCCATATTACGGCAAGACCAAAAATGGGAAGTACATGTGCCCGAGCGCTGCGACGGCTGCGGGGTATCATGCCGCCGGCGGAGCCCACGGCTCGCGCGCGTACCGCAAGCATGGCAAGCATAGCGGCACGCAAAACGGGGCAATGATGAATGCGACTCCTCCGCCCGATTCCGAGGCGACCAGCAGTCCCTAGAGGAACGCACGAATCTCGCGCATGAACGGCCCGAACCGCGCATTATTCTGATCCGAGGACTCTAGACCCGTATACACTGCGATGATGTACGACAGGCCTTCCTCGGTGACCAGAATGCCGCCGTCGTGCGTAACCTCGTCGGTATCGCCGGTTTTGTGCGCAAACATATCGCTCGGATGTAATCCCACGCTCAGTTTGTTATTGAACTGCTGGCGTGAGAGCACCTCACGCAGATACTTCGCTTGCGGCGCGGTGCCGGCTGCGATCATTTCAAACACTCTGGCCGCGTCGCCGCAGCTATGCGTATTGCGGTGGGTACCGTCCCACTGCGGATCGTGTATCAGCGGTTCGCTGCCCGAGAGTTTCCGGTAAAACGCGGTGTGTGCCAACCCATAGCGCTCTTGTACGATCTTCGTTGCGCGCTCGCGTCCGACAATGTCGAAGAACATATTGGTCGCCACATTGTCGGAGATCGTTATCATCAGTTCGATCAACTCCCGCAGCGAAGCCGTGTAGCCGGGCACCAGCGGCGAGGGTTTGTCGTTGTCCGTCATATTCTCTTGGCTGACTTCAAAGGTGCATTCGAAATTAAAATCGCCCGCCTCGACCAGGGTCATCGCGGCTAACGCTAGCGGCGTCTTAATCATGCTCGCTGGGTAGAAGTAACGATCCGGCTCGATCTGGATCTGTGGAGCGGTGCTTTCATCGAAGCGCCGGATAACGATAGAATGGGGAGTCAGGCCGGCCCGGGCGGCCGCTTCCTGGACGATCTCGGTAGGCAGCATCCGGGTCGGTTCACTCCCGCCAAGGCCATGTCATCCTGAGCAGGATTTGCTCGAAGGCAAATCCGAGGTCGAAGGGCATCGAGAGGCGCGTCCTTCGATTGCGGGTCCGCCGTTCGGCGAGCCAACTCAGGATGACACCAGCCCTCGCCGCTGCCCCGAAGCATGTAAGTACTTGCATTGAGCCGGGAGACGTGCTAGACTGCATGCAAGTACACACTTGCAAACGAAATTGAAGGCATTATCTGTGGCAACACCGGTCCTCACCTAC
>JBDTCU010000297.1:0-14081 GCA_039923415.1 Vulcanimicrobiaceae bacterium | reverse complement strand
GGTCGTCCAGGCCGACTATCCGGGCGCCTCGCCCGCCGAGATGGAGAAATTGATCGTCAAACCGATCGAGGATCAAATCGATGGAATCGATCATTTAGATCAAATGACCGCCACCGCTCAAGAGGGGGTCGCCAGCGTCGTGGTTCAGTTCAAGATCGGCACCGACTTGAACTTAGGCGCGATCGACGTGCAGCGCCGGGTCGACACTGCTCGGGTATTTATGCCGAACGATCTCGATCCGCCGTTCGTATTCAAAAATGGTGCCGATTCGCCGATGCTCACGATCGCCGTAAGTTCCAGGTCGATGAGCGGACCCAGTTTGGCGGACGCGGTTAACAACCAGATCATCCCTGAAATTAAGCGAATCCCGAACGTTCAGAGCGTCGACGTCTCGGGCGCTGCGACGCGTGAGTTTGAGGTTGAACCGAACCAAAACAGCCTCTTCGCGACCGGCGCTACGCTCTCCGATCTCTTCAATACGCTGCAAGCCAACAACGCCAACTTGCCGGGCGGCCGGATCGATTCGGCCACCAGCGAGACGAGCGTTTCGGTCCACGCGGATATTCAGCAAGCCTCCGATATTCTCGGTATTCCACTCGCGATTCCAGGCGGCGCCGACAAGAATCTGCGGATCGCAGATGTGGCAAACGCCTACGACGGTCACGCCGACCAGCGTTCGATCTCGAAGTTCAACGGGTCCCCGACGGTCATCATGGATGTCAATCGTACCGTGAACTCGGACGAAATCAATGCGACGAGAATCGCCCGTACGCAATTGATAACGATTGAAAAAGAGTACCCGCAGATCAAGTTCACGGAGATCGATGCACCCGCCGACTACACCCAAAAAGCGCTGGTCGGCGTCTGGCAATCCCTGGGTGAAGGCATCATCCTCACCGCGATCGTTCTGATGTTGTTCCTGCACGCATGGCGCAACGCGGTCGTCGTCATGGTCGCGATCCCGTCCTCGATTTTGGCAACCTTTATCGTAATGAACTTCTTGAACTTCCGGCTCGACATCATGTCGTTGATGGGGCTCTCGCTGATCATCGGAATATTGGTCGACGACTCGATTGTTGTTTTGGAAAACATCACGCGGCATCGAGACATGGGCGAAGGTCCTACGAACGCCGCGATCAACGGTCGAAGCGAGATCGGAGGAGCGGCGATCGCCATTACGCTGGTCGACGTCGTGGTGTTCTTGCCGATCGCATTCTTGTCGGGAATCGTCGGGCAGTTCCTAAAGGAATTCGCGGCCGTCGTTGTGGTCGCAACCCTGTTCTCGCTGTTCGTCTCGTTCACACTGACGCCGCTGCTGGCGGCTAAATGGTCGGTGTTAAAGCGCAGCAAGGCACCGCCGATCTACACCGCTTGGTTCCAGCGCGGGTATGACGCCGTAACTGCCTGGTACCGGAATCACGCGCTTCCGTACGCGCTCGGTCATCGAGTGTTAACGGCGCTGGTCTGCGTCGGTCTGCTGGTCGGCGCGCTCGCACTGCCGGTGCTGGGTATCGTGAGCACCGAATTCATCCCGTCGACGAAAACCGGCGACATCACCATGACCCTCACCTACCCGCCCGGTACCCCGATCGGCAAGACATCCCAGGGTGTGGACCGGCTGGGCGATCAGATTCTCAAAGTGAGCGGAATCAAAACCGTGCTCTCCACGGTCGGGTCCAAGCCGTCGGGCTGGGGTTCTTCGGTGGGCGGAAACTACGCGCGCCTGCACGCGATAACCTATCCCGATCGCCGTAACGACCAAGATACGATCATCGCGCAGATTCGTACGCTCAGTTGGGCCGTGCCGGGGGGCGAACTGCAGGTTTCCGCCGATGGCGGCGGCGGCAGCGGCGGCGATCCGATCTTCTACACGATCGCCGGACCCGACAGTCAAATTCAGGCGGCGGCGAGTAAACTGGCTGCATTTATTCGGACTATTCCGGGCACGGTGAACGTCCAGACCGGGGCTGAAGCTGAAGCTCCCCGGGTCAACGTGCAAATCGATGCGGCGCGCGCGAATGTTTTAGGAGTCTCGCCCGGAGCGGCGGCGGAGGCGGCCAGAATCGCAATCGACGGCGCGGTGGCGACCAAAGTGCGAACCGACAATGGGCTGGTCGACGTGCGGCTCCAGTTTCCCAAAGCCGATCGCACCAGCCTCGACCGTCTGGAGAACGTGCGCGTTCGGGCGGGTGACGGCACGCTGGTACCGCTTTCGGCGGTGGCCGGCTTTACCTCGACGACCGCGCCGACCAAGATCGAGCGCTTCGACCGCCAAACGGTCGTACGCGTTACCGGCGACATCTTGCCGGGTTACGCACTCGGCTCGGTAACCCGCCCAATCGACAAAAAAGTCAATTCGACTGGGTTTTTCCCTGCCGGCGTAACGACCCAGGCGCAAGGCGATACCCAATTCTTGGCTGAGACCATGACCTCGATGGCGATCGCGCTGCTCACCTCGGCGATGCTCGTCTATATGCTGATGGTGATATTGTACGGTTCGTTCGTCGAACCGCTGATCGTAATGTTCGCAGTGCCGGTGGCTATCGTCGGTGCGCTGGCTGCGCTCGCGGTCTCGCACCAAACCCTGAACTTGTTCTCGATGATCGGAATCGTGATGCTGTTCGGACTGGTCTCTAAAAATGGGATTCTCTTGGTCGATTATTCGAACACGCTGGTGAAGCGCGGGATGCGGGTTCACGAAGCCGTTGTGGCGGCCGCCGCGACCCGCTTCCGGCCAATCTTAATGACGACTCTTGCGATGGTGCTCGGCATGCTGCCGCTCTCCCTCGGATTCGCCGAAGGCGGCGAGTTCCGCCGCTCGATGGGCACGGTTATCATCGGCGGTTTGCTCAGCTCGCTCATTCTCACGCTGTTCCTTGTGCCGATGGTTTACAACACCTGGATGGGTTGGTTCGAACGTCGTGCCGATAAGCGCGCATTGCGGGCCGAACTGGCCGAACCGCTCGCGGTTCGTTAACAACAGGGAAGTAAGCGGAAGGCCGGTCACACTCGCAAGGTGCGACCGGCCTCTTTATTGGGTAAGGAACCTCCACGGGTTCAGCAATTCGGAGGGTACTTACAGATGAAAACCTATCAGCGATGCGCGAGCTTCGCGCTCGCGGTGTTGTTCGCCGCGACCGCAAGCGTCGCGATTCCCGCCGCAGCCGCGACCGTGAGCGTCTCCGTCAACGGCCAAGGCGTCTCATTCGACCAGCCGCCGCTCGAACGCGCGGGGCGCGTTTTCGTGCCGTTGCGCGGGGTATTCGAACGCTTGGGAGCGAGCGTTGTTTACTCCAACGGCTTAATCAATGCCACCGGAAACGGTCGCAATGTTTCACTGCATATCGGCTCTACTGCCGCGACCGTTAACGGACAGACAATCTATAGCGATGTCGCGCCGTTCATTATCGGATCACGGACGCTGGTTCCGCTGCGGTTTGTGGCCCAAGCCCTGGGTGCAGCGGTCGACTACAATAGCAGCAATCGCAGCGTCTCGATCACCGGCGGAAACGGCGCGGTAAGCAATGCATCGTCGACAAATCAGTCGTTCTCGTTAAATAATAAGCGCCCCGCTACGCAAGCTACTACATTAACTCCCCCGATTCACGCCTCGTTCAGCGAACCGATCAATCGCGATTCGCTGCACGTTACCGTCAATGGCCGCGACGTTACCAGTTCGGTGTACGGGAATGCCAGCGGCTTTGACGTCACCGCTCCTTTTAGCTTAGTTGCGGGCACAAACACCGTAGGCGTGACCGGAAACACGCAAGCCGGCGCGCAGTTCAGTACCGGCTGGAACTTTACGGCTTCAAGCGGAGGTACGGCCAACTTTATCAATCGGATCGTCCCGGCTGGAGGCGAGCGAGTCACCAGCTCGTTTACGCTCTCCGCACACACCCTGCCTAACTCAACGGTGAAGATCGTTGCGAAAGGCAGTGCCAGCGCACTGGGCGGCTTCCTGCAGGTCGATACTGGGACGTTTCAGACGCAAGTCACCGCCGACTCGAGCGGAAACTTTTCGGTGCCGGTCGCGACCAACACACCGAGCGGTGGCCATATCCAGGTCGTGATTCAATCGATTTCGCCGGCCGGCGCGTCACACGAACGCACGCTCTCCTATTCCGTCTAGCCTCGGCGGCGTCGGGCAAGGTTCTGACCGCGCCCGACGCCAAGTCCGGTCTTATTGTCACCTAATCATGCGCGCGTTCTCATCACCGGTGCGGCCGCGGGCATAGCCCGCGGCCTCGCCAAGACTCTCGCCGAGGACGGTTACGCGGTTGCAATTACCTGCCGTCCGGGAGGGACCGATCCGGCAGCCGCTCTTGCGGAGATCGGCGCCGCCGGCAGATCGCTCGGCGCGTTCCCGATCGACTTTCTAGCCGATGAAACCGACGTCGTGAATCGGATGGAGGCGGTCGCCCACTCCGCGGGGCCGTTCGATGTGCTGATCCACGCTGTCGGTCCGATGAAGATTGCGCGCTTCGAGCGGTCGACGCTGCAAGATTATCACGCGATGATTGACGGCAATTTGCGCAGTGCGATTATCGCCGCCGCAACCGTGCTTCCTGCAATGCGCGAACGGAGATTCGGACGGCTGGTATTCTTCGGTCTCAACGGCGCACACGCAACCCATCCGGCGAGGGGCCTAAGTCTGCACGTTGCAGCCAAGGCCGGGCTGGTGGCGTTTGCCCGAACGCTCGCAACCGAAGAAGGTCGCTACGGCATCACAGTCAATGTCGTCGAGCCCGGAGACATCCGAGAAAAGTCGCTCTCTCGCGAACGGGCGCGCCTGGCAAGGGCCGCCAATCCGCGCGAGCGAGCCGGATCGTGGGAGGATGTCGCCGCCGCAGTCCGGTTCTTCATCGACCCTCAGAACGATTTCATTAACGGTGCCGTCCTGGGCGTGAACGGAGGGTTGTCGGAACCGGGCGAGCAAAACGCTCCACCCCCATGACAACTCACGACGATACAAGCACGCATCGCGCGTTTGCCCTGCCCGGCGCCAGTCTGCAATACGGGCCCGACAAAATCGTTGAGGTCGAGCACATCGACCTACACCTCACGCCCGATCTAGAGCAGCATCGACTCGACGGTATCTGTACTACCACGGTTCGCGCGTTGGATGAAGACGTGCATGACCTCGTACTGAATGCGGTCGATCTTCAGGTGAGCGCGGTGACCTGCGAGCAGCGGCCGCTGAAATTCGCGCGCCGCGACGATCGGCTCACCGTTACGTTCGATCCGCCGATTGCAGCCGGCTCATCGGCGCGCTTTGCGGTAACCTATCGGACGGTCAGCCCGCGTGCCGGATTGTTTTTCATCGAACCCGAGGGCGCGTACCCGGCTAAGGTTCGGCATGCTTGGACGCAAAGCCAAGATCAGAACGCCCGGTACTGGTTCCCATGCTTGGATTATCCGCACGAAAAACAGACGACATCGGCAACGATCGTGGTTCCGACGGGCTCGTTTGGTTTGTCGAACGGCAAACTCGTCTCGCGGACCGATGACGAAAAGACCGCGACATTCCGCTACGAACAATCGATTCCGCATTCCACCTACTTGATGACGCTGGTTGTCGGCCCGTTCGTTGAAGTCGAGCAGCGCGCAGTCGGCATACCAGTTTCGTACTACGTCCTGCCGGGCCGCGAGGCCGACGGCGAGCGGGCTTTCGGGAAGACCCCGGAGATGATCGAAGTCTTCAGTGCGAAGATCGGCACGCCGTATCCTTATGCGCGCTACTGTCAGATCGCCGTCTCGGATTTCATCTTCGGCGGAATGGAGAACACCGGCGCCACGACCCAAACCGATCGCACGCTTCACGACGCGCGCGCTCATCTTGATTTTTCGAGCGATCCTCTGGTTTCGCACGAACTAGCCCATCAATGGTTCGGTGATTTGCTGACCTGCCGCGATTGGTCGCAGGCTTGGCTCAACGAGGGTTTCGCGACCTACTTTGAGACGGTCTGGCGCGAAGCCGACCTGGGATACGATGAATATCTCTACGATTGTTTCGGTTTAGTGGCGAGCTACGTCGAGGAAGATGCCGATCGGTATCGCCGCGCGATCGTCTGCAATCATTTCCAAGACCCGATTGAGTTGTTCGATCGCCACCTCTACCAGAAGGCCGGCGCGGTTTTACATATGCTGCGCGGCGAACTGGGAGAGAAGCGCTTCTGGCGCTCGATCGATCGCTACGTCAAAGACAATGCCCAGCGCAGTGTCGAGACGATCGATCTCATTCGCGCAATCGAAGCGGCTACCGGGCGGAATTTACGCGGGTATTTCGATCAGTGGGTCTTCCGCGGCGGTCATCCGAAAATCGAAGTCACGGTCGCCTACGATGCCAAACGCAAGGCCGCTAACGTCACGATCGATCAAACGCAGACGGTAAACGAGCAGAACCCTGCGTACCGCTTCGAGATCGACTTGGGATTCTGCTTTGAGGTTCCCCACGCTCCGGCCGGAGATTTCGGTTCGGGGCCGCTCCCGGGTGAGAAACGGATTCGGGTCGGCATCGAACGTGCGCACGAAACCTTTTTCGTACCACTGGATGCTGAGCCGAAACTCGTGAGATTCGATCCGGGGGCTTTTCTGCTGGCCGACGTCACGTATGCATTCGGTTCAGACTTCGCGATTGCGACCCTTCAGGGCGATCCGGACTGCGTGGCCCGTATTCGGGCCGCGCGCGAGCTGGCTAAGGACGGCTCGAAGAACGCGCGCGAAGCGTTGGGGCGCGCGTTTACAGCCGATCCGTTTTGGGGCGCGCTTGAAGAGATCGCCGCTGCACTTGGGGGCACCCACGCCCAATGGGCGAAGAAGATTCTGCTGGGAGCGCTTTCACATCCGCATCTCAAGGTTCGCCGTGCGGTCGTTGCGGCTCTGGGCGAGTTCCACGACTCCGAAACGGCGGACGCGCTGCTGCCGATTGCGAGCGGCGATGAATCCTACTTCGTGCAAGCCGCCGCGCTCCACGCGCTTGGGAAAACGCGCGACGATCGGGCATTCGAAACACTGAAAGCCGCCCTCGGATCGGATTCGTGGAACGGTTCGATTGAGGCCGGCGCGGCGCGCGGCTTGAGCGAACTGGCCGACGAGCGATCTCTCGAGCTGCTGGTCGCCGCAGTAACACTCGGGCGAGAGGAAGGACTGCGCAGGGCAGTGCCCGGCGCGCTGGTACGGGTTGCCGAATTGATCGAACATCATCGCAGCGGAGTCGTTGAAGCTCTGATAAAACTGTTGGACGATCCGATGTTTCTCGTGCAGATCAGCGCGATCGGTGCGGTGGAGCGGTTAGCCGACGCGCGCGTTCTGGGTGCTCTCGAACGACTTTCGGCGAGTGCCTCCGACGGCCGGGTCCGCCGCGACGCAGTCGAGGCGATCGTTCGCGTTCGCGAAGCCCAAAGAGTTCCGGCGCAAGTCACCGGCCTGCGCTCGGACCTGGACGCGCTTCGTGAAGACCAACGTAAACTTCAAGAAAAAATCGAAGCGCTCGCGCGGTCGTAGGCGTCTTAGCGCCGGTCTCGTTTTGGCGGCCGCACTCGTAGCGGCGGTACTGTTGCTGCACTCGTCGCATCCGGTCGTTCGTCGCGAGCGAAGAGCGAGCGTGCATAGAGTCGCCGCGACTGGTTGGAACGACTCGGATCGGCGCAAGCTGCAACGCGAGATTGCGATGCTGATGAAGCCATCGCTGCGCGGCGCAAGTGCTTGGAGCTGCACGGTTCTCGCGGCCGATGGCATGAGACTGTACGGCGATCGCGCCGAAGCGGCGGTAACGCCGGCATCCGCTCAAAAAGTCATCGTCGCCGCGACCGCACTGCACGTGCTGGGCGCACAATTTCGATTCCCAACCCTGCTGGCGGCGGTCTCGCAGCCGCAAGGCGGAAATCTCGCCGGCGACCTGTGGCTGATCGGTGCGGGCGATCCGTCGCTTGTTTCAAACGATCTTCGCGGCGGCCTGAAGCGCCTAATGCAGCAGGGCTTGCGCCAAATCGACGGTGGGATCGTCGTTGACGCGAGCGCGTTTCGAGGCCCTGAGTACAATCCATTTTGGAGTCTGGATGACGCCAACGAAGATTATGCGGCGCCGACTAGTGGGATCTCGCTGGATCAAGATACCGCCGAGTTTGAGATTACGGGGACAAATGCCGGTGAGCGCGCCCAGATCCAATTGGAACCGCGCAGCAACGCGATTTCGTACAGCGGTGCGATTAAAACGACCGGATCATCGCAGGATTCGACCGTTATCATCGGTGCTGCGCAAACGGGCAATCAATTCATTCTGAGCGGTCACCTGCCGGCCGGCGATCGAGAAGTCTATTATCTCCCAATTCGCGGAGTTCCAACCTACGTCGGTTCCGTACTGGCCCAGATGCTGCGCGACCGCGGCATTCATACCGGCCGTCCGGCGCGACTCGGTAACGCTCCGCTCGGTTTGGGTGTGCTTTGGGAGCATCACTCGCAACCCTTGCACGAACTGATCGGAAAGATGCTGTTCGAATCCAACAACCACTTTGCCGAACAGGTGCTTCGTACCATCGGCGCTAGCCAGGGTGCCGCCGGCAGCGATGCAAATGGACTTCTAGCCGAACGCACGTATCTGCGAGCGCTCGACGTGGCGACGCCGGGACTGCACCTTGTCGATGGTAGTGGTCTTTCGGACGACGATCGAATTGCATCGATTACGCTGGCGCGATTGCTCGCACGCGAAAACCGGCTCCCGGGCGGTAACCCGATCTATCAGCTTCTTCCGCGCGGCGGCTTAGATGGAACGCTGCGCAATTACCGGTTCGGAAGCGCGCTCGGACGGGTGCGGGCCAAAAGCGGGCACATTACCGGCGTTGAATCGCTGGCGGGTTACGTGAATACGCGCCGGCACGGGCGCCTCATCTTCGCCTTCATGGTGAACGGATCGCCCGGCGATCCCGACGACGCAATCGTCGCCTCGGTCGACCGTTTGGCGGATTTTTAGCTCGGGTCTGCGAATGCGTCGCATCCAAATGCTCGATCCTTCATTATTCCAGCGCCTGATTGCTAAAGCACTCCAACACGGCGGCGACTACGCCGATATTTTTTGCGAACGGCGCATTGCAAGTTCGTTTCGACTGCAAGATGGGCAGATTCACGAAAGCGGGCTCGCCGTCACCCAGGGCGTCGGTATTCGCGTCATTATCGGTGAGTCGGCGGGGTATGGGTACTCCGACGATCTCTCCTACGAAGCGCTCGAACGTGCGGCCGCCGTCGCCTCGCTGATCGCTCGCGGCGGGTCGAGCGGTCGGCAGGCGGTTGCGCTAAGCAGCACGCCGATCCTCGCGCTCTATGACGAGCATCGCGATGTCCACGCCCCCTCGGAGGCGTACGTGAACCTGCTGGAGCGGGCCGACACCGCAGCGAGATCGTTCGATCCGCGGGTTGTTGCCGTTAATGCGACGATTTCGGATGAATTGCAAGATGTTTGGATCGCGAGCAGCGACGGCCGCTTGGTTCACGATCATCGGCCGCTGGTGACGCTGGGCGTGCAGGTTGTGACAAAAAAGAACTCGGAGCGAGGTCACGGGTTTGTCGGCGACGGCGGCCGCACCTCGATTGGCTTTTATGATTCGCGGTCGCCCGAGTCGATCGCGCAAGATGCGGCTCGCATCTCAACCACCAATTTGGAAGCGGTCGACGCACCGGCCGGCGAGATGGAGATGATCGTCGGGTCGGGCGGGGGCGGGGTGCTCTTACACGAAGCGGTCGGCCACGGCCTAGAAAGCGATTTCAACCGTCAAGGTGTCTCGCTCTACAGCGGCCGAGTCGGCGAGCGGGTCGCAAACGAACTCGTCACCATCTACGATGACGGGAATCTTCGGAACGAACGCGGCAGCCTCTCGGTTGACGATGAAGGCAATCCCGGTCAGCATAAGGTGCTGGTTGAGAACGGTATTCTTCGCGGGTACATGCAAGATCATTTGAACGGTGCGTTGATGGGCGTCCCGTCGACCGGCAGCGGACGACGACAGTCTTTTCGAGCGATGCCGCAACCGCGAATGTGCAATACCTATATGCCGAGCGGGCAGTCGACGCCGGATGAAATCATCGCCTCCACCAAGCGCGGGATTTACGCCAAGACGTTTGCCGGCGGACAAGTCGAGATAAGCAAGGGCGACTTTGTGTTTATGGTTGCCGAGGGGTATTTGGTCGAGGACGGCAAGATCACCGCGCCCGTCAAAAATGCAACGATCGTCGGAAACGGCCCGGAGGTTATGACGCGCGTGGTTGCGGTTGGAAACGACAGCCGGCTGGCCAGCGGCCACTACACTTGCGGCAAAGGCGGCCAGTACGTTCCGGTCGGAGTGGGAATGCCGACACTCAAAATCTCTGCAATCACCGTCGGAGGCTCGAGTCTTGGATAACCAACTGGAGTTTGCGCGGAGCGTGGTCGAGATGGCGCATAGCTGCGGCGCATCCGAGGCTGAAGCGGCTTGTTCGATCAGCGATCGGTTTTCAGTCGAAGCCCGCGCCCAAGTCATTACGAAGCTGGAACAATCGACCGGCAAGACGCTGCACCTGCGCGTCTTCGTTGACGGTCGCAAAGCCACGCTGGCAACATCGGATTTCGAGCCCTCCCACCTTCAGGCTGCGATAGCACAGCTTATCGCAGGAGCGCGCCACGTCGCGAAAGATGCCTACAACGTTCTGCCCGAACCGGTTGCGGTCGACGAGGCCGAATTGGAGTTGTACTCCTCCGAACTCGCCGCTCGCGATCCGCAAGTGAAGATCGATGAAGTTCGCACGTTGGAGCGGCGGATTCGTGAGATAGACGAACGCATTCAAAACAGCAATGGGTCGCACGTAGGAGATTCAATAACCAACGTTTCGCTCGCGAATTCGCGTGGCTTCTCTGGCGAGTATCGCGCGACCCGAGCTAGTCGCGGGAGCAGCCCGGTTGCAACCGACGGATCGGATAAGCGCACCGGCTCGTACGGCACGGCAGCGCGCAAACTCTCCGAGATGGAATCGATTGACGGTGTCGCACAAACCGCCGTCAAAAGGACCGTCGAGCTCTTTGGCGCACGCAAACCGCCGACCATGCGCGTTCCGGTAATCTTCGAGCGGGACGTTGCGGCCTCGGTCCTCTCCGATCTCTTTGCCGCGCTCAGTGCCGGGAATATTGCGATCGGAAACTCTTGGCTGACCGATCGTCTCGGCGACCAGATCGGCAGTTCGCTCGCCACGATTATCGACGACGGAAGAATGGTTGGCGCGCTCGGCAGCGCGCCTTTCGACGGTGAGGGCGTTCCGACTCAGCGCACGACCATTTTTGAAGCTGGAAAACTCCGGTCGTTTCTGTTCGACACCTACTATGCGCGCAAACTGGGAGCCGTTTCAACCGGAAACTCAACCGGCGGCGGCGTCGGTCCGAATAATTTTTATTTAAAAGCTGGTTCGCAGTCGGCGCGCGACTTGATCGCATCGACCAAACGGGGTGTGTTCGTCGTGGATACAATCGGCTTCGCAACCGAACATGCCAGCGGCACCTATAGTCGCGGCGCGCGCGGCTTCTGCATCCAGAACGGCGAGCTCGCCTACCCGATCGACGAGTTCACGATTGCAAGCACCTTTGGCGATATGCTCGCCGGGATGGACGGCGTCGCAAACGATCTGCGGTTCGATGGAGCCGTCGTGTCACCGACCTTTCGCGTCGCCGAGATGACGATCAGCGGCGGCTAAGACCCCGTGGCGATATTCTCCGGCAGGTCCCACCCGCGTAACCCGTCGAACGCTCATCGTCCAAGAGTGAGAATCCAGATTGCGCAGGTTTGCGCTGCACGTTTTTCTGTATGTCGAATCCGAATAGGGCGAGTGCATCGACGATCCGTCGCGTGAGCCGCGGGAACGCGACTCGGCCGATTTGGTTGCGCCCGCGCTAGCCGTGGCGAGCGTCGTCGCGGCGGGGACTGTTGTGTCGCTATTGTGGTTGCGCCTGGTTCCGCGAAGAAAACCTAAAACGGCACCTCAGCAGACGGCGCCGACAGAGCGCTCACGGGAAACGATAACGGCCGAAACGGCCCAACCTGAAATACAGGAACTCATCGAGCCGGTTGTCGGTCCAGCGGAGGGTGAAGCCGCCGAGGTCGCACCGCCAGATGTGAAAACGCCCGAGCGGCGCTATCCGGTGTTGCAGCGCGACATGCGCTATGCCGATCCAATAGTTGAAGAGCCTAGGAGTTCGGTCGCATTCTCCGGTGCAGACAGTTCTATCAATGCTTCGATCGAACTGTTGGAACGAACCAGGCGCAAAGCGAACTATGTCGTCAAGATCGTCAACGACTCGCCGCATCCGCTGATCTGCGCAGCCATGGGCGTGCGAGGGATCAAATACACGGCGCTCGAGCCGCCGTACTTTTGGGTGGAACCCAGAGCCGCATCCGCGATTATGGTTGCGGTTCCTCTGCGTATTTGGTCACCGTTTAAGCGCATGTTCGTCAACATGCGGAGCCAAGCACTCAGCTACAGTCTGGAAGTACATGTGCCGCCCAGTCCGCTTTTGCCGACTATCGCGGCCTTTGCGGCGGTCTTGTTGCTGTTAATCGCTTCGACGAGTGCATACGTACAGATGCGCCCTCGAATAACGGCGTATGCCCTGCCGATGCAGGCGCTTGCGGGCACGCCGATTCGCGCTTCGTATGATCTCGCGGGAGTCGGGACAGCCACCTATGCCGTGAGCGATGGTGCTCAGCAAATCGCGGGAGGTACATTGGCTTTCGGCAGTGGTTCGTTCGAGTTTCCGGCAACCACAAAGGCAGCCAGCTATAGCGTTGCCTTGGCGGTTCACGGACCGCTTGGCGAGCAGTCGGAGACCCGTACTGTTCGCACCGTAGAGCCGATACAAACAGTCAAGACGAGTACCCTTGAGTTGATTCGTGCCTTCGAAGTCGATGATGCCGTCGTTCACTCCGGGCAGCCGATCGTCGTCCGTTACATAGGCGCGGGCCTGAACGGATCGGTGCGCCTGTTGGATACCGCGCAGATTCCCGTGCTGCAGGCTCCGTATTCTTCGAATGGCATTAGTACGATGCGCGCTCCAAAAGTTGTGCAGGCAACACCATATCGTCTAGAACTGATAGCGCGAAGCGGATCGGCCTCGCAGAGCGCAAGCGTCGGCATCACGGTCGTCCCCGCGTTGGCGGGAGCGGAAGCATCACCGGCGTCCCTCTTGCCGAATGTCTTGAGTGCGGAGCAACTGCTGCAAATTGTCCCCCCGTATGTTCGCGGGGGCTCACCGATACGCGTGCAGCTGCTGCAGCATCCGGCCAAGTTGAGACTCGTTTTGCAAAGCGCTCGCGGGGTTCCGCTACAATCCCAAGCTGTCGGCGCGGATCAAGCGGTTATTGATTTCAATGTACCGCCGGTCGGGGTGGACCAAACCTTCGTGATCGTCGCCAGCTTCCAGAGCGGAAGCGGCGACCAAGTTATCCTGGCACCGTTCACGGTGCACGCTCGTTAAGGGTGCGATCTAACACACGTACCAGGTTGGCAATTCTCGCATCTTCGCTCATCGTCTTAGGCGCGCTCGCAATCGCCTTATTCGACCTCGTCCCGGGGCATATCGTAATGGGGGACTATCGCGCCTTCTATTGCGCCGGACGAGCGGTGCAGCAGCACGAGAATCCCTATCAGCCAACGGTTTTGTCAGCGTGCGAATCCGAACGCGTACCGGCGCCGTTGTTCAGCACGAAGCCGGGCGAAGTTTTGCCGGCGCCGCTTCCTGGGTATCTCGCAGCCGCATTCGTTCCGCTTGCGTTGCTGCCGTTCGGCGTTTCGGCGTTGCTTTTTGCGCTCATATCGATACTGGCTATTGCATTCGCGATCGCTGGGCTCGCCAAACTTGGCCTCGGATCACCGTGGGTTCTCGCTGCGATCTTCGCGATGCCGCTGGCCGCGATCTCGCTGCCGTTTGGCGAACTTCCTCCAATCGCGCTTGCGGGTATCGTGCTTGTGGCGCTAGCGGTTCGACGCGACAGCCGCCGGATCGTCGTCGTCGGACTCGCGCTCGCAATGGTCGAACCACAGGTTGGACTAGCTGTTGCCTTCGCACTCTG
>JBDTCU010000296.1:0-3379 GCA_039923415.1 Vulcanimicrobiaceae bacterium | reverse complement strand
ACCGCCGGCGAAGAAGAACTCTGCGAATCGGTGATGAACACGAAGATACTTGGCGCTTATGCCGATTCCATCGAGATCCCGCGTCATATCGTGGACCGGAACTGTTACAAAAAGCCGCCGGGCCTCTCCTATCGCGCCGCAGCGTTTCTCGAACCGCTCGCCTGCGTTGTCCACTCGCTCAGCTTCCTAGCCGCGAAATCAGGTTCAACAGTGGCGGTGTTGGGAGACGGCGGCTTCGGCTTGCTTCACGCGCTGCTGCTCCAGATAGACGGTCTGCACGCAGTCCTAGTCGGGCGGCGAGCTGAGCGGATACAATTGGCCGAAAAACTTGGGGTGGGGTCGATTATCGATGCGCGCTCGCAGGATGTTCGCGCGAACTTGCAATCTCTCACCAGCGGCCGAGGAGTCGATGCGTTGATCGAATGCACCGGGCGAGAAGATGTATGGGAGAGCGCGCCGTCGCTCGTGCGGCGCGGAGGGATCGTGTCATTCTTTGGCGGTTTGCCCGGCGGCGCGAAGGTTTCTTTTTTAGCCGCCAGGATGCATTACGATGAAGTGCGTTTGATCAGCCCGTTTCATTTTACCACCACGGCGGTGCGAAAGGCCTACGAGATTCTCGCGGCCGAGAAGCTGAATGTGGAAGCGTTGATCTCTGAGAAATTTGCGCTTGCGTCTATCGCGCAGGCGTTTACGCGTTTGGATAGCGGCGAAGGCATCAAGTTCGCGATCGAGCCGGTCGAATGAAAATCCCATCGGCGATGCGAGCTGCCGTGCTGTACGACACCGACGACATTCGGATCGAAGAGCGTCCCGTGCCGGTGCTAAAAACCGGCGAGCTGCTGGTGCAAACGCGCGCGAGCGGAATTTGTACGGGCGATATTATGGCGTGGTACGTCCGCCGGAAAGCGCCGCTGGTCTTGGGTCACGAACCGGCCGGGGTGATTGCAGCAATTGGTCCGGGGGACGCGCCGAAAGATGACGCCGGCCGCCCGTTCGCGATTGGCGATCGGGTCTTCGTCCACCATCACGCGCCCTGCTTTAGCTGCTCGTTCTGCGAACGCGGTGATTACGTGCAATGCGCGCACTGGCGCGCCGGCAAGATCGACCCGGGCGGCCTGGCTGAGTATTTTAGGGTACCGCACGAGAATCTCTCCGACACTCTGCGGTTACCGGATGCTCTTTCATTTGAAGATGGCTCCCTTATCGAGCCGCTGGCTTGCGTAGTAAAATCGCTGCGTAGAGCCAATCTGCGCGCCGGTGATGCCATCCACATCATTGGGTTGGGTGTGATGGGGCTCATGCACGCCTTGCTTGCGCAGGCCCGGGGTTTGCGCGTGACCGGGAGCGACTTTAATGCGCAGCGCCGCGAGTCTGCGCAACAGCATGGTATAACCGCGGTCGCGCCGCCCGAAGCAGAGCGCACCCTGCGGGATGCGACGGGCGGTCGGGGTGCCGATGTCGTGATCTGCGGTCCAGGAACCGCCGAGGCATTGCGCGATGCGCTGGCCTACGTCGCGGCCGGCGGATCCGTCGTGATGTTCACCCCGCTGGAACCCGGCGCGCCGTTCGCCTTCGACGCCAGCGACCTGTATTTCCGCGATATCTCGCTGATCGCAAGCTATTCGTGCGGCCCGAACGACACGCGCGAGGCCCTCGACGTTCTAACCGCCGGAACGATTAGCGCTGCCAAGCTCGACGCCCAGGCGTTCCCCCTCGACAGCGTTCCGCAAGCCTATCGTGCGCTTGCCGATGCCAAGCTCTTAAAACCGATCATCGTGTTCGAGCCGTCCCTGGAATTGTTCGCCCCGCAGGCATAAGTGGCGGGTGACTTTGCCCAGTAAACCACCGCTACCCATAAAATCCGGCTGCTGCACATAAAATCGGAAGGGGCGGAGTCATAGCGGTAACCCCGACGGATCGCTTCGATTCCCGGGCGCTCCAGGCGCGATCGCCGGCCAACGCCATGCGTTCCAAACGATCAGCAGCGTCAAAATGACTTCGATTATGCCGAAGAAGATGTAGAACTCCCAGGCTCCCGGCATCGTAACGAGCATGATGGCGGTGTAGAGCACCCCGAGCACGATGTTCAGCCAGCGATTCAAAGCCGGCATCAGTGCAAGCGACAGGAACACCATCAATGCCGGGATGGCAAGCATCGCGGAGGTTCCGAGCAACACGTTTTGAGTCACCGCGCCGAACGGGTCCATCCGACCCTGCAGCATCCCTCGGACCGTTCCAGGCTGCCACAGCCCGAAGTAGTCGCCGTAGACGTAGCAAAACATCAAACTCGTCCACAGACCCGCCAATTTGAATTTGACATGGACCTTTACATCGACGAAGTCTGCTCGGGGCTTACTCATGCGTGTCTCACCTCTTCACAAAAACGAAAGGACGCGAGGAGCGCGCACTCAGGGTGTTCTACGGGAGAGGCGGGGTGATTGTTTCGCCTCTCCGGCAAAGCGCGAGGTGAAGACTTATGCTATACGGTGTTCCTTGAGGCGGAATGCTGCTATTCGCTCGATCGAGGTAACGGGAACCGGCTCGGAGAGCGGAAGCGAATCGTGCTCTTGACGACCTTGTAGTGCGGGGGATCGCTCGCCGCATATTTGGCACGTCACGATCGCGTCGTCGGCGTCCACCAAAAGGCCAGCCGTAAGAAGTCCGCCGTGTGGAACAAGATGCTCCACTACTACCTGTACCGTAAGGATGACTTTTTGCGGCCGTGCCATCGCCGGAGCAACGTCGAAACCACGATTAATCCAAGTTCGGCAGTCGCATTCGCGCAAAGAGCGGCACGGCTATGATGAACGAGGTTTTGTGCCACAACCTGTGCGTTTTGGTGCAGTCGGTCTACGAGCTTGGAAATCGAAGCGACGTTCTGGAATCAGCAGTGCGCGGAACAAAAATACGATTTCCCCGCTAGCGGCATCCCCATAAGAACCTAACTTGATGGGGGCTTGACCTTCGATGTACAGTGATCCAGCTCGCTCTATCCCGAGTCCGCCAGAAAGTTTCCGACGAGGCGACCGTTCTTTCGCGAGTTGCAGTCGAGACACGCCGTCACGAGATTCTCAAGGTCGTTGCCGCCCCCGCTTGTCACGGCGACAACGTGGTCGAGTGTAACCGTCTGGCTAGTCAACTGCTTGTTGCAATACTTACAACGGTAGCCGTCCCGCTCGAACACCTTAACCCGATTTGCAGCGACGTTGTAGAAGTCGAGTTCCTTTGTTGGCTCGATTTGAGGGAAATAAGTTTCTTCAATAGCCCGTAGCCGCTCGCGACACGCGGGTATATCTCTTGGCTCGAATAGGCGGTATAGAGTTCCCTCGCGCGTAGTGTCTCCGGCCTTCGCGATAACACCCTTGCCCTCTAAGCTTCA
>JBDTCU010000295.1:0-2973 GCA_039923415.1 Vulcanimicrobiaceae bacterium | reverse complement strand
CCGCAAGTTGCGTTGATCGATCAAGACGGTCGGCCTTTTCGCATCCAGGACCAGCGCGGCAAAGCCGTTGTGCTGTTCTTCGGTTACGCACACTGTCCTGACATCTGTCCGACGACCCTTGCGAAGTTGAAGCAGGCCGACCGGCTTCTCGGGAGCGAGGCGCGCAATGTCGTGGTTGCGTTCATAACGATTGATCCCGAGCGCGATACTTCCGCCGAGCTAAAACGCTACGTCCACTTGTTCGACCCCCATTTCTATGGGTTGACGGGATCGCGGACGGCGCTCGATACGTTCTACGCAGCCTATCACGTCTGGCACCAAAAGCTGCCGAATCACGGCAGTGCCGCGGGCTACCTGATGTCGCATAGTTCGAGCATTTACATGCTCGACCGGAACGGAGAATTACGCGTCATCCACGATTGGAACGACGCGCCGGCCGAGTTGGCACACGACATGAAGGCCCTATTGCAATAAGCGAATGATCGGCACATGCGGAACTGAGCCGAGCCTCTTCCGGCTGTTGCGACGTACGTGATTTCCCCGCCCCAAAGTTCTGTCGTAGCGGTCGTCGCTTTCATCTGCGACGTACATTTGCGTGGATGGGAACATGTCGATTGGCCGTCCGCTACGCAAAAACGCCGCAATGCTGTGTATTGCCCGGATCGCTGCTTATGGGGGATACCCGGGCGCGCTTCTCGGAGCTTTGGGGGCCGGTCATTAGCCGGTTTAGAAAGCGCTCGCCCGCTACAGGACGAGGCGCATTTACCTCTGCGTCTGCGTGGGTCCCCTCAGAGCATCACTGTGAGGAGTCGGCCGGCACCTGCGGCTACCCTGGTCCCGACGTCAAACAAGCGACGGCGTCGAAATAGACCGAGTCAATCCTCATCTTTAACGGCGCCGGATCGTTTGAAGTGTTTCGGCGCCCGCCAAATCTGCGGGCCGTCGCGAGGGTATATGGTTCTTAGGCGGATAATCACCCCGCAAGATGGGAACTCGACTAGAGCTTGACCGGGGCTCGCATGAGCACGTCGTTCAATTTTGCGGCTCAGACGACTCATCGCTCGTTCGGAACGTATCCGAGTACCTGAGCGCGGGCATACTTCTCGGGCAGGGAGCACTCATTATTGCCGGCACCGAGCGCAGTACGGCATTCGTCAATGAACTTTCCGCGATATCTGGTTGCAACGGAGATCAGCTCCGAAAGCAGGCCGGCTTGCTCGATGCCGCCGATACCCTGGCCGCATTTATGCGAGACGGTTGGCCGGACCCGGACCTCTTCGACGCAGTCGTCGGATCCCGAGTGCGGGAATCGCAACAGAGGCATGGCCATGTTCGGGCGTTCGGCGAAATGGTCGAATTGCTGTGGATGGCCGGCGAAGCCAGTGCCGCCATCGAGCTTGAAGATCTTTGGACGAGACTCTTGGAGCAAGGGAACCTCGACCTCTTTTGCAGCTACTCGATCGACGTATTCGGAGCGCAATTTCAGGCCGGCTGCCTCGATGGACTGCTGTCTACGCACTCACGGTTTATATCGGGAACATCGGATGCTCTCGGTGCGGCAATGGAACGCGCGTTGGAGGAGGTGCTCGGACCAAAGTTTTACGGCTTGCGCCTTCTTGCAACCAGAACAGAACGCGCGTCGTGGCCACCGATGCCACAGCTAGAACGTACCGTTCTCTGGCTGCGTCGTTACCTTCCGCGTTACGCGGACGAGATTCTAGACAAGGCGCGCGCTTATAGCGCAGCTTAGGTCGTCAGCTCAGCGCGATCCTAATTCATTGGCAGTACGACGCGCGCGTGCGTGCCAAATCCTGGCAGAAGGCTGAGTTCAAGCCTACCCCCCAGATTCTGAATCAGCCATAGGCCGCGCCCCGCTTCGGCGAAGGCATCGGCTGATTCAGCCTTGGTCGGGATCCAGCCGCAACCGCGATCGATCGCGTGCAGGACGAGCCGGCCGATCTCCAATTGCAGCACAATGTCCGCCGAGCCCGGGGCGTGTTGCACGATATTGGCGATCAGTTCGCCCAGAACGGCCTCGGCAGCCACTGCTACTTCCTCGGAACGACTCTGTCGCCGCACTTCGTCTACCACATCGTTGCGCACGCGTTGTGCTCCGCGGCGATCTCCCGATGCGAAATGCCATCGCATGCCTCTCGTAAAATTCAGCGCGAGAATGGCTACGTCATCCGCTGCCGATTCACCGATGCATTGGGAGCGAACGAACGCTGCCGTATCTAATACCAGCGTCGCCGCGTCGTTCTCGAGTGCTTGCAGAAGACGACGCTCACCTTCGATTATGTCTCGTGAATCCTCAATTATCCCGTCGGTATAGAATAGCACTAGCTCGATATCGGCAAGATTTGCCCGACCCGCTGCCGATGCCGTCCCCAAAGCGCGAATGCCGATGGGTAGGCCATCTGCGACAAGTTGTTTCGTGCTTCCATCGCGATTGCGAATGATTGGATACGGATGACCGGCGTTCGCATACGTAAAGCTGTCCGTGTGCGTATCCAAAATTGCGATAAATGCCGTGGCGATTGCTTCGGGATATCGGCGCAGCACAATTCGCTCGGTCACGTCCAAAATCGTCACCGGATCTGATTCGTACATGGCTACGACGTTAAGCGCATGTCGTAGCTTTCCCATGACAACCGACGCGTGGACGCCATGGCCGGTTACGTCGCCGATGGAAATGAGAAAACGGTGATCGTCGAGAGCAAATGAATCGTACCAATCTCCGCCAACACGTTCTTCATTCGAGGCCGGTAGATAAACGGCGCTCAGGTGGGCTCCGGGGAGTTCCGCTAAATGTGACGGGAGCGTAGCCTGTTGCAACGTTTGCGTCAGGCGCCGTTCGCGCGCAAACGATTCCGCGTTTTCAAGGGCGATTGTTGCACGTCGACATAATTCTTCAAGGATCTCGAGATCATTTTCCGCGTAAGGACGACCGGTGGAAAAGCATGCTATGGCGCC
>JBDTCU010000294.1:0-4666 GCA_039923415.1 Vulcanimicrobiaceae bacterium | reverse complement strand
CAGCTGCCGGAGCGCATTTGCCCAGACAACCAGGTCTGTATCGAACGAGCGCCGGTGCTTCCCCTTGTCACCGATATACTCGATGTGCACATCGCCGGTCGCGGTAAAATCAAACGTTTGGGTGTTTACCGTGATGTGCTGCGCGGTAATACTCAGATAGGGTTTCCCGTCCTTATACAGCACGCCGCTGCGGACTCCGTCAATATTCGCGATCGTTCCATCGGCTGAGGTTTGCGCGCGATCGTAGGTGAAGCTCCAAGCGCGCGACTTCATGCGATGTGCGCTCACGTTCCCGCCCTTCAAAATGATGGGTTGCTGACCGGGCGGCGGGGGAAGATCGCGGCCGGCTAAAATGACCCCAACGGTTAAGAAAATAGCCGCCGCAATCGCGGCGTAGCCGGCGATCCGGCGCCAATTCAGTTTAGGCTTCGGCACGACGCGAGACTCCCAGCACTATCATATAAAGAACGATGCCGGCAACCGCGATCGGTGTCGGACCGATCCTCGCGAACAGCGATCCGGGGGGCTGACCGACCCTCCCGAGTACGACTGCCTGCGTGTCCATCTCGGAGCGCTCGGTGTAGCGGCCGTCCGGCGCGATGATTCCTGAGATTCCGGTTGATGCCGCGCGCACGACCCAAGTTCCCGATTCGATCGCGCGCATCTGGGCAATTTGCGCATGTTGCAGAGGTCCCGCGCTGTCTCCAAACCAAGCGTCGTCGGTCGAGATGATCAACAGCTTTGCCCCTTGGCGGAGCTGCGCGTGCGCGAGATCGGCAAACGCCGACTCCCAACAGATCAGTGGGGCAAATGGGAGTGGTCCGGGGTAGACGCCGGCTACGGTTCCATGCCCGAAATCGCCATTCAGTTTTCCAACATACGGAAGCCAGTAGAGCCACGATTTTCCCGGAAAGTCTTCTGCGAACGGCACCAATTGGCGCTTATCGTAGAGCCCTTCCAGACTCCCCTGCGGCGTGAACATGTAGAGGCTATTATAGTCATGTCCGCCATGGAAATCGTTGCTGCCCACAATTAAGGTTGCGTTTGCGCTGTGTGCGAGGGCGGCAAATTTCTGCACCAATGTGGGATCGTAGTTGAGGGTGGTGGTGATAACCGTCTCCGGCCAGACGATCAGTTGCGGAGAAAATCCGGCCGACGTGCGCGTGAGCCAGATGTAGCGATTGACGGCAACGCTCACCGGCAACTCATGCTTTAGAGACTGCGTAATGTTGCCTTGAATTGCGGCCACTCGGATAGCCGGCGCAGCCGCGTGTCGGGCTGGCCAGAGCAGCCAACAGACCGCCCAGACGACGACGATTGCAGTTATCGTGATGACCAGTTCACGATTGCGCTTAACTCGCAAGGCAAACGCCACGTACGCGCCGATCGTGCAGATGACGAAGGTGACGCCGTAGCAGCCGATATAGGCGCCAAATACGCCAAGCGGCGAATTTACTTGGGTGTAGCCCAGTTGCGCGAACGGCGCGCCGAGGATTCCAATCGAGCGGATCCACTCAAACGATGTGAAGGCGGCAGCAGCCGCCAGCGGGGCAAGCGATGCTCGGGACCGAGCGTAGGCGAGAACAGCAAATGCGGCCGCTAGTGCGAATGCGAGACCTTCGAGGAGTGCCGGCACGATCACGACGAACGGCGCAAAATGCCCGACGTAGCCGCCGACTGTATACGAAAACCACGAAAAACTGATGGCGAAAAAGATGAACCCGCCAAACCAGCCAAGCCAAAACGCGCGTCTCCAGGAGAGCCGTTGCCATGCCCAGAACAGGCCCGCCGCGCCTGCCGGCGCGAGCCACGCCAGCTGAGTTTTCGGAAATGCCAATGCGAGGGCAATAGCCGAGAGCGCAGTAACGCCGAGCTCAAGCGCACGCACCGAGGTAAAGATGATTCGTAAACTAGGGTTGGCCTTCGTACTAACGGCGCTCACGCTGGTGGCCTGTGGTCGTCAAGTTACTCCCGATCGAAATGGAGGTGCAGGCGGCGCTTCGGGACTGAACCCCGGTTTCATGCAGATCAAGTTCCGGACCGCCTCGCCGATGGATTTCACGAACATCCGTTACGTGATCGTATTCAATACGAGCGGCAACGGGATAGAACCTTACACCAACGGTTACCTCAATAACTTTGCCAATTTTTCTTTTGCCTTTGCCATCGGCGGAAGTGGGGTCAGTTTGCCGACTCCCACGCTGTTCGAATATCTCAAACCCCAGGGAGCAGGCGGCGGCACCGCTACGCAACAGATTCAAATCCCATACTCTCCCCAGCAAGTTCAATTGATCACAAACAGTGACGGGCAAAATCAAGAGTTCACGCTGCGCTTCAGCCGGGCGCTCTTCCTGTTCCTCCAAGCCACGCCCGCGCCGAGCGCGTCCATGTCGCCGTCACCATCGCCGAGTCCATCGGCCGCGCCGACGAGTTCGGCCTCGCCCACGGCCTCGCCGACGCCCGCTTCCATGCCGACAAGCAGCGCTCAAGCAATCTGGTACATCAACTTCTTCACGACCGATGTCAACGGTAGCCCGCTCGACGCGCTAGGCACCAACGGTAAGGACGACGTGAATTTTACCTGGGCCAACGACGTTTCCACGGTTTTCGATGTTCAGAACTTCGTGCCGGGCGGGGCCACTCCGGCCTCGCCGCTCTCGGCTCAGCTTGCGGGCGGCGAAATCTCGAACAATCCTTAGGAACGTCCGGCAGATTTCACTAATCGGCTAGGGGTTAAAACTGGTTGGGATGATTGGCCCCTGCTTGTTGATGCCGAAGTTCGCACCGCGGGAGGGGAAGGCGAGCAGATTTAGCGTGACGTTCACCTGCTTGAGATTCTCATTGTACTGCACTCGGATTTCGTAACAGTCGCCGATGATTTTGTGATAAAAGATGTTCTTGTTGATCACGCGGCCTTTGTTTTTCCAATCGATATCCGCGACGAATTGCAGGTCGGCATCGCGACCAAACGGCGTGGCAACCTGGAGATTCGTGCTATAGAATCCTTGGCCGACGCCGGGAGTGAACGAACCGCCTAAGATCAGGAGTGACCGTGCGGACGGGCGCGCGGTCAGCTGATAGCTGACCGGTTGGGCCATCATGTTGAACGAGGTCCCGGTGCTCAGCGCCAACGAGTAGACGTCTTTGTTGAAGATTCGCAGAACGTCTTGGGCGTTCTTCGTGTTGGTGGTCGGAAGCGTGTCGAACGTTTGAAACGGCGCGAAGGCCGGACCGTTGTTATTGGTCTCGTTGTAACTCAGAGAGTTGACCATGTGATGCCCAATCGGCGTGTTCAGACTCATGTTTTGAGTGATTTGAGCTTTTAAGTCTCCGGTGCCGTAGGCATCTTGACGCACCATAAAATTCGCGTCGAAATCGCTTCCGTAAATCTTTAGAGGCGGCGGAGTCAGATTAAAAGTGGCGTCGGCGCGCGAAGTAGAGAACGAGTTCTGCGGTTCGTTGTACTCGCCGATCGCAAATCGTGCGGAAATCGGAAAGACGAAATGCGGAAAGAATGCATACGGCGTAATCAGTAATTCCGGCAGCTTGTTGATGCCGTACGGACTTGATGTGAACGTCTTATCGAACGTGAGTAAGTAGTCGTCCTTTAGCGTGGTAAGATGGGTCTGGGTCGTAACGTGTCCGGTCGTGGTTGAGCTATCGAGTGTGCCGAAATTTGATTGGCTTTGGGTCAGACTGTAGTTGAACGCCTGAGTTAGATTTGTCCGCAGCGTTCGGGTATCGGTGAAGGCGAAGTCGTTGGTGCTGGATTGCGAGCCGATCGCCGAGCGGCTGTACTGATAGGTTTGGGATTCGCGTAGACCGGAATGAGCGAGATTGGCCGACAGGTTGGTGCTGGCCGGAATGTTGGTAAATGGGCCGTAGTTTCCATTGTAGGCAAACGCAAGATTGGCGCGCAGGGTCCTCGTCAGGTTCTCGACGTCGGAGCCGTTGATGTTGTAGGAACGCTGGTTTACGCGCCGGTCGTTGGTTTCATAAAAGTACAGGTTGGATTGCCGGCGGCCATTATGGGCCGTACGCGAACCGCTGTACCCGAACGCAAAGCCGACCTTGGTGTAGTATTCAAGGATGTAATACCCGTAGTAATAGTCGTCTTTTCCAAACGGGTAATGCACTTTGATGTAGGCGCCTTGATACGAGTTGTAGCCGACCTCGGGAAAGAACGACGGCTTCTTGCGTTCGTCGTCGACCTGACGCAGCGGGATGACCACCTTGGGCAGATAGAACACCGCAAGCGCTCCAAGAAACAGGACCGCTTTGGTTATGGTGATTCGGTCGCCGGGCTTGACGTCGAGCGTGCGGCCGGTGATGTGATAGCCGCCGCGCGGATGCGCGCACGTCGTGATATACGCATAATTTCCGTGGGCGACACCGTCGCTTGTCGTCTTGAGATCTTTAGCGCTGAAATAGACCTCGCCTTTCTCGACTCCCTCGGTGCTTTCGCCGCGGCCTTTGGTGAGCGTCGCAACCTGATCGACCGTGTCGAACGTCACAACGTCGGCGTGCAAAATCGAGTCTTGGGCTTTATTGACGATATACGGATGGCCGGTCACGGTGATCGTTCGAACACCGTCGTAGTGAGCTTTGTCACCTACCAGCATCTCGTCGGAGTAAAAAATATGCACGTTGCCGGTCGCATCGCCGG
>JBDTCU010000293.1:0-2679 GCA_039923415.1 Vulcanimicrobiaceae bacterium | reverse complement strand
GTAGTGCCGAATTTGACGCCGTTCACCAAGATCGATGTGCCGACCCAAGTTGCAAGTAAGGAAGGCAACCGGATTGCCGATCTGCTCCTGCAGACCGACCAAAGTGGACCCGACGCCGATGTTGAACGCTCCGCACGGCTGATCGAACTCTCGCGACTGGCCGATAAGCTGGCCGTGCAGCGTTCGAGCTATCCGTCGGCGCTGTACGCGGCCCGCCAGACCGCACTCTACCAAGCCGCCCTTACCGCGCTCGCTTCAGAACACAAGCAGAAATGACTAAAGAACACCCTCATTTTGGACCGCGCCTGGTCGCCAGTGCCGCCGGCGCACTCCGCGCAGCCCTACTGATTAAACCGAGCCCGTCAATTGAGTCGGCTGCTCCGCTGATCGGGGAGCCGGGCTCGGTCTATGTACGCGCGCTCGAACAGCATGCGAGCCTGGTCAAGACGCTGCAGTATTTCGGCGTGAAAACGACCGTCTTGGAACCGCAGAGCGACGACCCATTTGCCTGCGCGGCTGCCGACGGCGCGGTCGTTCTCGAAGACGGAGCCGCGATCGTGCGCCCATCCGCGATGCGGCGACGCACCGAGAGCACTCGGATCGAGCATCAGTTTGGCGAGATCGATATCCCGATCGCCGGGCACGTGGTAGCGCCTGGATTGCTGGACGGTTCAGATGTTCTGCTGGCCGGCAAGACGGCGTTCATCGGAAGCGGCAAAAGCAGCAACGCGCTTGGCCGGGCCGGTTTCGCGTCGATTGCGCGAGCCCATGGGCTGCGAGTCCTCGAGGTTGCGCTGGCACCTGAAACCCGAACCCTGCGCAGCGTGGCAAACGCCGTCTCCGAAGACACGATCGTCCTGGCTCCGCATCGGGTCGACGAAACCGCCTTTGCCGGCTTCAAAACGATCACGCTTGAGATCGGCGAAGAATTGGGAGCCGGCGTTATAACCATTGGGGAGCGCCGCGTCATCGCCAATCTGCGCTATCGGACGGCACTTTCGCAACTGGCCAAAGCCGGCATCAACGTAGAAGCAATCGATCTCTATGATTTCGGCAAGGTCGGCATCACTCCGTCGATGCTGGTCCTGGCACTGAAACGAGATTAGGAAGCCCTCACAATTCGGATCGCAATTTTCTCAGACATTCACGGTAACCTGGAGGCGCTGGACGCCTGCCTCGCCGATTTGCATAGTCAGGGCGGTGCAGATATCATCGTCGCTGCCGGCGACCTGTGCATGGACGGCCCCAAGCCAAAGAAGGTGCTGCAGCGCTTGGTTGAAGTCGGAGCGCAATGCATCAGCGGAAATACCGACCGTTACCTTTCGTGCAGTGACAACTCGCTGTTTTCAGGTGCCGAACTGGCCCAACTGAAGTGGACCCAGCAGAGTTTGGGCGAGAAATGGCTGCAGTGGTTAATGGACCTTCCATTTTCGCGACGTTTCGGACCGGATGACAACCAACTGCTGATCGTGCATGCCAATCCAAGTACCGACGATGAACATCTGTGGCCCGACGCCGAAGATGCAGAACTCGAGCGGCTGATCGGCGCAGAGGCTGCCCAGACAATTGCGTTCGGTCACCTCCATTTGCCTTACGTCCGTTGTTGGCGCGGAAAGCTTCTCGTGAACGTCGCCTCGGCCGGCCTTCCCAAAGACGGGGATCCGCGCGCCGGATATGCGATCTTAACGCTGAGATCGGGCGGTTGGGAAGCCCGGCACCGTCGGGTGGCCTTCGATGTGAAGCGAGTTGCAACCCAATTGCAAGATTCCGGGATTCCGGAGAGTGCGGAGTTGATCTCGGCTCTGCGCCGCCATCGGTACAAAAAATTACGAACAATCATTCCTTAGCAGCGCTGCCGACCGCGCCGGCGGTGCGGCTCACCCACATTACGAAACGGTACGGTGAGTTTACCGCAGTGGACGATATCACGCTCAGCGTCGCCGATGGTGATTTTTTTGGTTTTCTCGGGCCGAACGGCGCCGGCAAGACGACTACGATCAATGCAATCGTCGGGCTCGCGCGGCTCGGTGCCGGTTCTATCGAGATTTTCGGCTACGATGTTGTAACCCAGTGGCGCGAGGCGCGACGCCTGATCGGACTTGCTCCCCAAGAGTATAATTTCGATCGCTATCTTTCGATTCGCGACGTGCTGATCTACCAGGCCGGGTACTTTGGCTTGCGTCCGCGCGAGGTCTCCGAACGCGCCGATCAACTCCTCGAACAATTCGGCTTAACCAGTAAAGCCAAGCAAGAGTATACCAAGCTCTCGGGCGGCATGAAGCGCCGATTGACGCTGGCGCGCGCGCTCATTCATTCGCCGAAACTGTTGATCTTGGACGAGCCGACCGCGGGCGTCGACGTCGAACTGAGATTGGAACTGTGGGACTTGCTGCGCCGCCTCAACGCGGAGGGCATGACGATCTTTCTCACCACCCACTATCTTGAAGAAGCCGAAACGTTGTGCAAGAACTTAGGGATCATCCGCGGGGGTAAAATGGTTGCGCTGGAAACGACCGCGGACCTGATCGCGCACGGCGGCCGGATCCAAACATTGCAAGATGTCTTCTTAGAGCTGACGCGATGACGTTTTCAAATCCGGTCGGCATGTGGACGCTGATCAAGCGCGAGATGATTCGAACGTTCAAGATCATCAATCAAGTGATCTGGCCGCCGGTCATT
>JBDTCU010000292.1:0-4476 GCA_039923415.1 Vulcanimicrobiaceae bacterium | reverse complement strand
TAATCGTCGCGCACACCCAAGTCGCGCGCTCGCCGGATGGCCGCAACCCGGTTTCGCACCACCTAAGCGGAACCCGCCAAATGCCGTTGATGCATCCCGATGCGGTCAGAACGTTTGGTGCTAACTTAATAGCAAATCCAGGTTTCGAGACCGGCGCGATTAACGGAGGCTGGTCGCAGTGCGGTAATATTCATGCACACGTTGTGACGACTCACCCGCACAGCGGTCGCTACGACGAACACAGCGGCTCCTCCAGCGGCGAACCGAACGGTGATACCGGCGTTTGCCAAGCCGTCACCGTGCCCGCGGGCGGTCAACTCAGCTTCTGGGTGTATCAACTCTCCAACGAGTCCGATACAACGTACGCCTATCAGGAAGCCGACTTGCTCGACACCAACTTCAATATCGTCGATAACTTCTACACGACCGTCAACAATGTTGCCGGCTGGGTGCAGCGGAGTTACAACCTGAGCGCCTTCGCGGGCGGTACCTACTATCTGTATTTCGGCGTTCACGGCGACGGATACGGCGGGCTCAACACTCAGCAATATCTCGACGATGTGAGCCTTAGCAGCGGCGGTTCGCCGACTCCGACTCCGGCCCCGACGCCGACGGCAACGCCGCGTCCGACGCCGACACCGACGCCCGGCCAAACCCCCACACCGAAACCAACCGCTACTCCGACTCCGAAACCAACCGCAACACCGACCCCGATTCCGACACCGACGCCGGCAACCGGCTGTACCGGAAGCGCTGCCGATAACGGCCCGCTCAAAGGGTCCAGCGGCTGGCTGGCGACCGGCGTCGCTAAAGCGTTCGACTTCCCGGTTCAGCACGGCTGCAACGGCGCGGGTCAAACGGTCGCAGTTGAAATCGACACTCCAATCAATCAGAGCGATGTCAATCGCTATCTGAGCGCATCCGGCGTCACTCAAACCGGTACGATCACTAACGTCGCCGTCGACGGCGGCGGTAATGCGTCGAGCACAGATTACGTTGAAACCGCGCTGGATGTTGAGACGATAAGCGGACTCGCGCCGGGAGCGAATATCAGAGTCTATAACTTTCCGGACCTGAGTTCGCAATCGATCGAGGACGGTTACAATCAAACCGTCAGCGATGGAATCGCGAGCGTTGTGAACTCGTCGTTCGGCGGCTGCGAAACCAGCGACACCACGTTTACCAACGCCACCAACTCGATCGCGCAGCAAGCCGCCGCCAAAGGCATTACGTTTGCTGCATCGTCCGGTGATTCCGGAAGCGACGAGTGCGGCACCGGCAATAACCCGCCGGGTGTCAGCGCACCCGCATCCAATCCGTACTTCACGGCTGTCGGCGCGGTGAATTTCACCGATAACACGTCCGGCGGACTCACCAGCATCACTGCTGGTGCCGATTCCGGTAACGGCTTCTTGTCGGGCGGCGGGTACTCAACCATATTCGCTCTGCCGAGCTACCAGCAGGGGATCGCCGGCGTGAATACGGCCGGACGCAACAACCCCGACATCTCGCTGCCGGGTGTCGGCGTGACGGTCTATGCGAACGGTGCACCCGAACAGGTCGATGGTACCTCGTGGTCATCGCCGGAGTTCACCGCCTTCATGGCCGAAGCCAACCAAGTCCACAGCACGCATTTGGGATTCGTGAATCCGGCTCTCTACAGCGTGTTTAAAGCCAATTCGTACACCGATTACACCGATGTAACGTCCGGAAATAACGGAGCATATTCGGCGGTCACCGGGTACGATCTGGTCACCGGCATCGGCGCGCCGAAAGGCTGGGCCCTAGCCAACGCCCTCTAACGAGCGATTCTCGCTCGCATAGAAATGGGGGTCGGCGCTGATGCGCGGACCCCCATTTCGTTGGTTCGAGGACATCGTGGGCTGGGGTACAAATCGAATCTTCGTTTACTACGGAGATCGGACGCGAAACACCATGTACATCCCCCGCCAGTATGCACGCCACGATGACGACGCCGCGCGCCAGATTATCCGCTCGTATCCGCTAGGCGCCTTATTGAGCGTGGTGAACGGCGAGCCGTTCGTTTCTTATCTTCCGTTTACGATTGCACGGGTTAGCCCGAACGTCATACTGACGGCGCATTGCGCGCGCGCGAATCCACACTGGAGACACTTCGCACACGGTAAGGTGCTGATTACGTTTCGGGGCCCCGACGGTTACATCTCCCCGCGTTTTCACCAAGATCGCAGGGTGAATGTTCCGAGCTGGAACTATATTTCGGTACACTGCACGGGGACGGCAGAGCTCGCCTCGGACGCGGAAACCGCAGCGATCCTGCGGGGACTCGTGGATCAAATGGAGAGAGATGCCGAAAATCCATGGAGTATCGACGAAATGGATCCCGAGGTCGCGGCGCGACTGACAAAAGGCATTGTAGCTTTCTCGGTCTGCGTAGATGAGATCACCGCAAAGTTCAAACTCAGCCAAAATCGTAGCGACGGGGATGTCGAGGGCCTAATCCGCGGACTTCGCGAATCCGGTTCCCAAACCGATACTGCCCTAGCCGACGCGATGGCTCTATTCAATGCGTGATGTTTTTGCAGGTATTGCCGCGTGGATGGAAGCCGGAAAGACCTTTGCGTTGGCAACGCTAGTGGCAACTCACGATGCATTGCCGGCGCCGATCGGAACCACGATCGCCGCTAACGAAGACGGTGATATTCTGGGAAATATCGGTGCCGGGTGCTACGAGGGCGATATCGTGGAGGCGTGCTTGCAGACGGCGCAAGATCACCGTACTCGCGTGCTGAACATCGACCTTGCGGGCGCCGATGAAGTATCGAGCGGCAACGGGTGCGGCGGAATGTTGGAGGTAGCCGTTTGGCGCCCCTCACCCGAGTTTTTGGAGCGCGCGCGGGCAATTGCGCGTGGCAATGAAACCGTTCAACTGGCGATCCCGTACGAGCGTACCGGCGGTCAGCGGGTCAGCTTTGCATACGAAATTCCCGCCAGAGCAAGCCTCATCCTGGTGGGAGCGACAACGCTAGCCGCGGAGCTTGCGGCTCTTGCGCGCCGACTTGATTTTCGCACTAGCGTAGTCGATCCGCGGCCGGTATTTGCTACCCGCGAACGGCTTTCGCAGGTTGATGAGATCGTCAGCGAATGGCCGCAGGACTGCTTGCCCGAGATGCTCTCCTCCCGTACTCCAATCGTGCTGCTCTCCCACGATCCGAAATTCGACCTGCCGGCGTTACGGTGTGCACTGCAATCGGCAGCGCCGTACATCGGGCTCCTGGGAAGCCGTCGCGCTCAGGAGTTCTATCGAACCTCATTGCGTGACGACGGCATCGACGAGTCTGCGATAGCTCGGATCCGCGGACCGGCAGGTCTCGATCTGGGCGGCACAAGTGCCGCGCAAACCGCCCTGTCGATTCTCAGCGAAATCATTGCGGCACGTCACGACCGCGGCGGCATGTCGCTGCACGACATCGGCGGGCCGATCCACGGGTTGAACCTATCGCCCCTCCAGCGGGTTGTGAGGGATATGCCGGATCAAGACAGCAGCGTCCACAATCATATCGAAGCGCTCGTTAAGGAAGAGGAGGCGCTCTACAGCAAAGCCGGCTCGGGCGGCCTTTCAGACGCTGAGCGAGGCCGCCTTCGTGAGATCGAAGTCCAGCTCGACCGGTTTTACGATCTGCTGCACCAGCGCCAGGGCTTGCGAGACGCCGGTTCCGACCCGGCGGATGCCAAGCTGCGGCCCGCTCGGCAGGTCGAAAACTACACCGAATAACCGCGATCACTTGCGAGCCACGGAAAGCGGCTCGGCCCAATCAAAGCACGGCCCGCGCGCGCATCGCGATCCACGATTTTCGTAGAGTTCGGAACCTGCGGATTACGACGTGAACCCGACGCACCAATCGAAGCTTACGCCGGCGGAGTGGGCCGAACGATTCGATACGTTGGCTTTGCGGTTGACCAGGAAGCCGAGCGTAGACGAGCCGCGCCTTCGATTCGTGACGTCCGCTCCGGCGGACCCGAACGCAAGCATTTTGGCAAAAGTTATTGGCGACGTCGGTGCTTCCCGGCGAGCAAATCTTCTACAGCTTGATCGACCGTGAGGCCGACCGGCACCGCTATCCGATGATGCTGTTGCCGCCGCGCTTTGCACTAATGTTATGTTTACTCGATCGTGCGCGAGACGAGCCAAAAAACCAACTGTAGCGCGAACCATGCGTCGCTGCTCTTGAGCCGGGTCGAGCTTGTTGCGGCGCCCTTGACGATCTCATAAGAACTGCCTGATATTAAAGGCTCGGTCTGGAAGCTTTCCGTATCCCATAGAATGCCTGTGGTCTGCGCCGCATTCGGCTTTTAAGCTCTCACCGCGCATCCGCGAGCGCTCAGCAATAAGCTTTGATTCTCGCGGCCATGGCTTCAGCGCCGAGTTCTGAACGCAAGCGCGGGAGATGTAGGGGTCCCGTCGAACCGACCGCGATGCTGCGGCCGTCGCGGTAG
>JBDTCU010000291.1:0-3242 GCA_039923415.1 Vulcanimicrobiaceae bacterium | reverse complement strand
CTGGACCAACAGATAGGCGTCGTTTCCAACCGGATAGATCGCGAACTGATCGGATTCCGCAATCGGAGTTTTGTCCTCAAGTGTCGAGGCGTCGATACTTTCGATGAAATCCATATTAGCGGCGACGGGTGCGCGAGCGATACACGACTTGGGGCTTGGGTGCCGTAAAGCTTACATCAGGAAAGAGCGGATTCTTCGACCGCTCGATCGGCTTGCCGAGTGCGTACTCGATCTGTTTGATCAACGGTTCCTCCTCGTATGACACGAAGGTAATGGCATCGCCGCTCGCCTTGGCGCGCGCCGTCCGGCCGACCCGGTGCATATAATCCTCGGCTGCGCCGGGGACATCATAATTCACCACATGACCGAGCAGCGCGATGTCGATGCCGCGTGCGGCGATATCGGTTGCCACCAACACGCGGAACTTGCCGGCTTTAAAGTCGTCAAGTGCGCGCGTCCGTTGTGACTGCGAACGATCGCCATGCAGCAAATCGGCTGCAATGTGGTGCTTTTGCAGCGCGGCAGCTAACCGGTCGGCGCGTATTTTGGTGCGGGTGAACGCGATCGCCGACGAAATAACGTTATCTTTGAGCAGCTCGAGCAGCAGATCGGTTTTACTCTCCTGAGGAACGCTGTAGAGCGTTTGAGTCAGTCCATCAACCGGCGACGCCGTCGGCGCAAGCTCGACCTTAACCGGATCATGCAGCATATCGCGAATCAGCGCAGAGATCGCCGGCGGCAACGTCGCCGAGAAAAAGAAGGTCTGCCGCTCGCTTGAAATATAGCGAAGTACCCGTCGCACGTCGGGCAAAAAGCCCATGTCGAGCATCCGGTCGACTTCATCTAAGACCAGCATGTCAACGTCGGCGAGTCGAGCGGTGCCGCGTGAAAGGTGATCGAGCAATCGTCCCGGCGTCGCGACGATAATCTCGGTGCCGTTCTTGAGCGCCGTAATTTGGGCTCCGAAAGCAACGCCGCCGTAGACGGCCGCGACCCGAACCTTGGTGTGTTTGGCAAGCGCGGTCAGATGTTCGGCAATCTGATCGGCCAGTTCACGGGTTGGCGCCAGAATTAATGCGCGAGTTTTTCCGCCCGGTTCATCCACCAGCGCGTCCAAAATCGGCAGCCCGAACGCGGCGGACTTTCCGCTGCCGGTTTCGGCGCTCGCCAAAATGTCGCGACCCTCTAGGCCCGGCGGAATCGACAGCAGTTGGATTTGGGTCGGTTCGGTGAATTTGAGGTCGCGGATGCCGCGCAGCAGGGACGGGGCTAAGTTAAGATCTTCGAATGTGGAGATAGCGATAATGCGAGTCTTTCGGGTGGCGCGGCTCGATCGCATCCGAAAGATCGCGCGGAGTGGCCCCCAGTATCGCACGGCGGGTGAGGCCAGGTCAAATACGGAGGTCGATTGCGCCTAAGGGCCGGAAACATGGCTAAGGATGATGGACGCATGATTCGAGGTTTCGTTCTGGGTATTGTCGTGGCGGCAGCGCTGGTTCTGGCCGCCGGGTACATCGCGATCGTCGACGGGATGGTGCCTGCCAATGCCGATGGAAAGCCGGGTGCATTCGAGCGGTGGGCCGCACGAACGTCTCTGCGTGCCACGTTAAGGCGCGAAGCCGGCCGAGCGCATAACCCGCTGGTGCCAGCGATGCAAGCCTAATCTCGGGCATTCATATCTATAGCCAGAACTGTGTGGTCTGTCATGGCGGAGCCGACGGCAGAGCTGGTAAGATTGCGCGCGGTCTCTATCAAACCGCGCCGCAACTGGCGAAAGACGGCGTTGAGGACGACCCGGCCGGAGTCGTGAGTTGGAAGATTCAGCACGGAATCCGATTGACCGGAATGCCTGCTTTCGGGAAGACTTTGAACCAGAAGCAGATTTGGGAGGTCGCGTTTTTTCTTGCCAAGATGGACCACCTTCCACCCGCGGCCAAGCGCGAGTGGAAGAAGATTGGCGCGAAGGGTTAGGTCGCAGCCTTGTCTGGTGTCGCGACGAAGTTGAATTGGGTCGGTTGGATCGAAGCGAATGGCCCGACAGAGGCAAAATTTGAAGCGACTGAGGCAAACGCCGAACCAACGATGGCGCCCTTGACGAAGTTTCCGGTGATCTGCAAGTCCCCGCTCTGGCCGATATTCAGCCAAATTTGATCGCCGCTGCGTCCGCCGGTGACGGTTTCAAACGATTGATTGTCGGCTGGACGATAGTACCCGCTGACGATCCCGTCGTCGGATATTCGAATCTGAAGTTTGCCGCTGTAGGGATAGGGTGAGCCGAACTGTTGGGTCAAAGCCGTCGAATAGGTTGTGGATGTTTGATCCGCCGCCCGTGCGGTTACCGGAAGCACGATCAGTGCAAGTGCGGCGCAGGCCCAGAGAGTTCGAAAGAATGTGTGTTTCATTTCACTCTTTACTATCGCTTGGGCGGCTGAATTGTTACTGAGCGAAGATGAAAGCCGGATAAAATTCGAGAACAGATGCGATATATGTCTGAGAACCGAACAGAGCCAGTCTAATGTTTAAAATATTTCTGCGCCATGGAAGTAATGCAGCGCTCCTAGGCGCTTTCGGCCTCGCGGCCCTAGCGTTCTTGAGCGGACGGACTGGATTTGTGCCGATCGCCGCATTGGTCGGCGCCGCGGTGTTCTTTGTTTCGGAATATACCACCCACCGGTTCATTCTGCACGCGCGGCCATCCAAGACGCCGTTCGCTCTGCGCCTTCAGGAACGCCTGCATTACGATCATCACGTCGAACCAACCCGGCTCGAACTGCTCTTTCTGCCGCTTTGGTTCGCAGCGCCGGTGATTGCCGGATATACTGCCATATACTCTGCGATCACCCCCAGTTGGCCGCTGACGCTATCTCTGATGTTCGGAAGTTTGGCTGCACTGGTGTACTACGAATGGGTTCATTACGTGGCACACATTCCATTCGTTCCGGTGACAAGCTTCGGCCGCTGGATGAAGAAATACCATCTCTGGCACCACTTCAAGAACGAGCACCTTTGGTTCGGGGTCACCAATCCGTCAATGGACTTCCTCGGGCGAACGTATCTGCGGGTTGAAGATGTCGACCGCAGTGCAACCACTCGGATCCTGTATTAGCCGCAGACATGAGCTTTCTACTGAAATGGTTGGGCTTGAATACAGAGCGTCCGACCAATATCGGGTTGCGGCCGTCGCGAACACTCGAGTTGGAAGGGCCGTTCGAGGCGGCGTTCGAACGCTGTATCGATGGGCT
>JBDTCU010000290.1:0-7443 GCA_039923415.1 Vulcanimicrobiaceae bacterium | reverse complement strand
GCTCGTAGTCGAAGCCTAAATCGAAATAGGCCTCGCGAGAATAGGGTGAGAGCAGCAGTGCGCGCAGGTAATCGCCGACTGCGGTTTTCCAATCCCCGCGCGAATCGGCCAGATAGCCATAATCGACTTGGGTCTCCGGCCGCTCGGGCGCCATCCGGCGAGCGGCGTCCAGCTGCAGCTGCGCCGCATCGAGGTTCTTCATCTCTAAATAGGTCGCGCCGGTGTTAAGCGTGCACGGAAAGTCTTGCGGGTCAAGCCCCCGGCAGTGGGCGAACGTTTCGACCGCTTTCCCATAGTTGCGCTCGTCCATGTAGGCCATGCCAAGTCCGTTGAGCGCCAGCAGCGAGGTCGGTGCGTTATCGAGCGCCCGCGCAAAATAGAGCACCGAGTTTGCCGGATCGTGAAGCGCCGCATACGCTTCGGCTAGTTCGGTTTGCGCATCGGGGTCGGTAGGGTGATCGGCGGCGGCGCCTTCGAGCCGCTTTTTGTACGCCGGCAGATCGCCCTTTTGCAGATGGAGTTCGACCAGGTCGCCGATCGAATCGGTGCCCGGGAGACTGCTTTCAAATTCGGAGATCGCCTCGTTGATTCGATTTTGGGTCGCATAGACGGAACCGAGCCGATTGTGGGTTTCGCGGTCGTCGGGATGAAATGACAGAATGTCTTTGTAGGTCACTTCCGCCATGTGCAGATTGGCCTGACGATAGTACAGGTCGCCGAGTAATCGGGCCGGTGCTACTTCGGTCGGATGAGCGGCCAAATAGGTCGCCAAGCCCCTAATTGCGCCGGCCAGATCGCCTGCCGCCACCCGACTGCGCGCCTGATCGATGGCGGCTTGCGGATCCGAGATGAAATCGGTGTTGGCTTTGAGCCCCGGGTTGATATCGATCGTGTGGGTCACCGTCTGCGCGCGTACGCAAAGCGGCAACCCACAGGTGAGAACTGCCGTTAGAATTGCAATCTTGCCAAGAATACCCATGTCGCCGCCTCGGTGCCGAGTCGTAGAGTTATCAGTATAAACCTCACGCCCGGCAACCACAATCTGTGACGACGCAAAAGGCGCGGGGTGACCGGGATGCCGAAGGTGGCTTGATGTCGGAAGCCCAGGCACTCGGCTTAGCTGCGGCTTTTTTCGCCGGAATCATCTTTATTCTGGCGGCTTTGCGCCCGTTTCAAAACCGCGCTGAGTCACCGCCGGTGCAAGAAACGAAGGAGCCGGATGTTTACTGGCCGATCTTGCTCGGGACAAACGAGCGGACGTTCGACGCGGCCACCCGCTTTCGGATGGTGCAGCAGCTTGGCGCCCTTGAGGGCGAGTGGCGAGTGCCGATCCTGCTCTGCGCTCGCGAGCAAGAGCGCGACCCGTCGATCTTAAGCGCCATCGATACCTCGCTAGGCGTGGCCGGCAGAGTGGTAATCGGGCCACCCGCCTAAATGTCGCAACCACCGATTGTGGCCTATCTGCTGGCCTGCTCGGCGGGCGTTTATCTCGCTGCCGCAGTGCTGTTGATCGTTGGGCGCTGGCAGCCTTTGCAGCGCGTACCCGTCTGGTTATGGTTAGCGACCCTAACGCTCTTCGCGATCGATCGGCTGATCGAATCGCTCAACCGGATTGCCGCTCCGCTAGTGTTTATCGGCATTGCAGTTGTCCTGCTTCAATCTCTGCACACGCTGCGTCGACGAACTATCGATGCGTTTCTCTGGGCAATCCTGGCGTTGACGCCGTTTGCCGTCATGTTCGTGGTGACGATCGAACCATTCTTCGACGCTCGGAACGCAACCGTGTTTGAACCGGTTGTGGTGTATCTCCTATGCCTGCCGGTACTTGCCACCGCGCTCGCAGCGATGGTGCGGTTGCGCTCTACTTGACCGTCACGGCAAAGATAATCGTTCCCTGACTCGTTTGACCGGCGAAGTTTGCCGGAAAGAGCCGGAACGTTGCGCCGCCGACATTCACCGTAAAGAGCGTCGAGAGGAGTGCGTTGCCGGTAAATGTCGATCCCGTCGTTGTGTCGCCGCAGTTGCCTCCCAATCCGCACGTGGTCTGAGTGGGCCCCGCGCCGGGAGCGGTCGCTCCCGCGACGAGCAGCGCCGTCAAACCTTTGGTCGTGCCTGCCCAAGTACTCGGAAGCGATCCTCCGTTCTCGGTAATGGTGAGCGTCCCGGCCTGCGGCGTGATAAACGCCGAAGCGAGTGCGCCTTCGGTACCGAGTCCGGCACCGACCATAATATTGCGATAATCGACCTGATATTGAATGATGCCCCCCGGGCAAACACCGGTTCCCGGCGCCGGATTTTCACCCGGCGGGCAGCCGTTCTTTACGACGAATTGGGTTTTTGTCAGCGGAATGTAGCCGGCATAGAATTCATTATACGTCTGGTTATCGTTTGCGGCGGATTCCTTAGCATCAATAGTTGCATCGTAGCGGCTAAATGCAACCAGACCGTTGGAAGGGGTAGTATAGATCGCCCAGATGATCGGCGTTACGGTCGCGTTTGCTGCGACCTTGCAAGAGGAGATTGAGGTTTGCGCGGACAGGCCGACAACCCAAGTGGTGCAATTAGCTTGCGAAGCGGCGGCGCAATTCGGCGCGGTTCCGGAACCGTTGTCTGGGCAGATCTGAACCGCCCAGCCAGCCGGAACATCGGGGGCGTTTGCGGAGAAGGTAACCTTTTTCGTCGCCCCGGCAGTATTATGATAGTACATCTGATTGGGCACATTAATCGTCACGGAAGCTGAAGCAATCGGGCCGCCGATCGGTGAGCCCAGAACTGTGCCGGTATTCGAATACACCGTGTTTGCCGGGAAAGGAATCGCGGCCGCCGTGAAGTCGTAATTATTATTGGCCGGGGCCGCGCCGTCATAACTGCCTGTTAAGTCCGCGCCTAAGTACGTCGGCTCAGCAGCATCGACCGGACCCAGAAAGAGATTCCCGGCCGATCCTGCCGCCGCGCTGATCGTCGTCACCTTCACACCCGTCCCGTCAGCGACATTGTACGGTGGTGAACCGCCCCCCGAAACCGTCGCTGTATTGGTTACGCTCGGTTCCGCGGCAGTGCCGATATTGACTTGAATGACGATCGTCGTTCCGGAGTTTCCCGGCGCAATCACGGCCGAACTGGTACAGGTAACGGTCTGACCGACGATGCCGCAGGACCAATCGACACCACTTCCGGTCGTGGAGATCGGCGTAATGCCGGAGGGCATCGTATCGGTTACCGTGATCGTTCCGATGGTCGATGCGCTGCCGGAAATGTTGTCCGGCGTTAGCGAGTAATTGCCTGGCGGATTCTGGCCGACCGTCCAACCACCGCCGGAGTCGTCGGTCTTCGTCAGGTGAAGATCGGGTGCGAGCACGCTTCCCAAATCGCCCATATTCCCCGCGCCGATGCGGCTTGCCGTACCGATCAGCGTCCCTGCGCCCGTTCCGGTATTGATGGTGTACACGTTCGACGGGTTGCCGTTATCGACGCCGTAGAGTACACCGCCCGGACCGAAGCTGATGCCGGTGATGTTGCCGGCCCCTCCAACAGCCCCGATGTTCGTCGCGGCTCCGCCCGCCTCGGTGATGCTGTACAACTCCCCGGCAACCGCCATATAAAGGACGCCGGTAGAGCTGAGGGCGAGATCGCCACCGCCGGCCGGCACGCCGGTCACCGCTGCACCGGTGGCGGCGACGCCGGTCGTTTGACTGATCGTATACAGGTGCGGGGTCCCACCGCCATCCATCCCGATCAAATTACCGCCGGCGTCGAAGGCGAGCCGCGGAAGCAGCGGTACGGCGGCGCCCGTGTTGCCAAGAGCCGTCGGCGCAGTCGCCGGCGTCGCCGGATTCCAACTATAGAGCGCCTGGTTCGCGCCGCCCCCGAACAGAAAAAACACGATGCCGTCGGATGGTCGGGTCGCGCCGGCCTGAACGGTCGACGCCGCGCCCGGAAACGGTGCACCGGTGTAGAGCGCGGTTGCTGCGCCGGTGCTTGAATTGAGCGAGTAGATGCCGTCGTCGGCGAAGGCATAGACGACATCGGCCGCGCGCGCGAATGTCGCGCAGATCAGCACCAGCAATAGCGCTAGCGGTAACGCACAGATCACGCGGCGGATGCTGATACTGCGAAACTTCACTGCTGCTTGCCCCAGCCGAAGATGCGGTTGACCAGCGAGGTTACCGTAAGATAGAACCCCTTACGCTGCGGATGGCCGACCAGCGTCGGATCGACGCTTCCCGAGAATGTGTACCCCACCGCAACCCGAGCGGAGTTCCCGACTTGATAGCCGACTTCGGTTGAAAAATCGGTTGCGTCGGCATTCGCGATACTCGGCACACTCACGTGACGCACTTCGGCCGCGACATCCAGCATCTTTGCTATTTGTTGACGCGCGCGAACGCTCACCAGCATGGTCCGCGCGGTATATCCTCCGCCTCCGTCCAGCTTGTATGCAATCCGCGAGGCAACATCGAAACCCTCGATCGGGCGAAACAGCTCCTCGAACGAAATCACATTTGCAACCGAGGTGTCGACCCCGCTGTTGCCGGTCGTGCGCGTATATCCGAGCAGCGATTCGAAATGATCGTTCGCGAGCGAGCGATAGGCCATCGAAACGTTGTCGTCTACGGCCAGCGAAGCTTGCGAGTAAGAACGTTGGATGGTTCCGATAATCGACAGATCCGGCGTGAGACTCCCGGCAATGCCTGCGTTTGCAGTCGATCCGCCCGAGTTCCCACTGCGCGTCTGGTAGGCGAGCGTGGCATGCAGCGAGTGCGCATTCGCAAACCCGAGGTTGCCGCCCCAAACGCTAAACCCCTGGGCTCCGCTGCCCTTCCCCTGAGCGGTTTGAATGAAGAGGTTTGCGCCCAGGTCGCGATTTAAACGAAGTTTCTCGTTTACGCCGAGCGCGTCATAGATGTTGGTGGCATTGCCGGTTCCATCGACCACGTAATCGGTACTGACGCTCATCGCCGGCGTAAGGTCGCGCTGGATGCCGAACTGCAGCGATTGAGTGGATGCGGTGCCGTAGGTAAGGGCCCCAGTTGCGTTGGCGAACGACGACGCCGCCTGCGAACTCCACAATCCGCGCGCGAAGAGTTTGCCTTTGCCGGCGAGATCGTAGTCGACCTCAGCTTGGGTTTGAGACGGCTGGGTCGATCCGACGTCGCTTCCGCTCAATGTCAGGTCTTCTTGCGCCGATAGCGCCACTCGTTTGGTCGCGCGATACTGCACACCGAGTTGGGCTTGCAACTGATTGGTGTTCCCGAGCGGAGGCGGCGTCGGGAGCGGGCTCGTGCTCGGCACGGGCGCCGGACTCGGCGTTGCGAGCGGTGCAGCGCCTAAGATCGTCGATGTTATCGTCTGCGCGTGCTGGACCAATCCCGCCAGCAGAGAGAAGCGCTGGCTCGGCTTCCACGAGTAGGTCGCCGAAGCGTTGCGCTGGGAACTGCTGCCGGCGTTGCCTAGGCCGGCGTTGGATTCACCATCGGCTTCCAGCGCGAACTGCGAGGTGCGTGAAAACGTCTTGGTCCATGCGGCGCGGTAGGCCAACACTCCAGGCGTTGAAAGGCCGCCAAATGGATCGGCGTAGCCGATTGAGGTGCTTTGCGCCGAGAGATCGAGCGCGTTGCTCGCCGAGCGTGCGTGCAGCAAGAATGCGTAGGCATCGCCGCCGCTGCTCGTCGGGTTTGTATTGCTCGCGCTTGGGACGAGTCCGTTCGAACGCGCGTGTGTAAGCGACCACGCGCCGGCATTCCACGAACGGCCGACACTCTGCGTAAAGAGCCCGAAGTTTCCCGTGCCGCTTACATCGTTGACATACCCGAGTTCAAGGTTGGTATGCGCGTCGCGCGAGAGCGCCGTTTTAAAGTCGCCTCCGGTGGTCAGCGATCGGACGCCCGCGCCTTGATACTCGTAGCGAATCTGAACGACGTTCGGATTGAAATTCGGATCGTACGGCAGCGGAATGTTGATAAAGCGCAAGACGCCGGTCGCGTAGTCGAGTGTGTAATCGACGTTTCGAATCAGCGGAACCTGCGAAAGAATGAGCCCGGAACGGCGGTCCAGCGTGACCAGCATCACGATGTCGGAACCGACCACGATATCCGGATTCAGCGGCTGTTCGAGCGATGCGAGGCCCGAGACGGGGAATACGACCGAACCATAGCCGACCGGATTGCGCGCCGAGAAAGCGGTCAAGCTGGTGTTTGCGGAACGGCCGAGTGAGAGATGCGCGTCCGCTCCACTCACCAGCTGCTGATACCCGCCGACGTCGTTCGGCCCGACCACCGCATTGAACTGCCCCCACATCAGACTGTTTGGGCCGGAATCCAGCCGCGCGTAGAGATGATCGTTCGAATGGAGCGTGTCGGATAGTTGCGAGGTGTCGCCGTAGGTGTGATACGTCCGCTCGTTGGGGTCTTGGTAGGCGGCGCCGACCGACGAAAGCGGCTCCAATTGATTCTGCGATTCGTAAACGATCGTGAGCAGGGATTTCTTTCCGACTTTTCCGCTCGCATAGAGTGCCGCGCGCCCGCGACGCGCCCCGCCATTGTCGTAATTTCCATTGCCGTCGTCGCCGACCGGTACGGTTCCAATGCCCGCCGACGCGACGCCGTTGACGAACGGCGCGCGAAGATGCGGCGCGATGTAGAACGAACGATGCAGGGTGACGTCGCCCGCAGTAATATCCAGGTCGAGCGGTCCCGGAACCAATCCCGGAACGACCATAATCCGCTGGTACGCGCCGGGTTGTAAGGGAGTGCGATAGATCTGCGGCTGCGCTTCGCTAGTGAGTGCATTGGTCGTATCCGGCTGCGGTGTCGGACTTGCCGTTGAACCAGGCTGCGGCAGCTCATCGGCGGTGCCGGCTGATTGAAAGTGCGCTTCGCCGCGAACGATCGCGACCCGCAGACGGCCGCCCGGTTCAGCCGGGTGTCCGAATCGATCCACCACTTGCACGTCGAGCGGAACGGCCGTGACGCCGTCGGCGGTTGGATTGGCCGCGAAATCCACCCGAATCGTCGCCGGATCACCGGGTCCGTAAAGATGTTCGCTCACCATCGGTCCTCGCGTTCCATTGGCACCGATTGGAATTGCGCCGACCGTGTTCTCACCCGCCAGCAGGGGAACGCCGTAGAAATAATATTGGGTCTCGCCTGTCTTATCGTTGATCGTGCGTTTGCCCAGATGCTCCGGGCCGACCACGTTACCGTTAATCTGCAGTTCAATTCCCGCACCCTTGACGGTTGAAACCACGATCATCACTTCATCCACCGGTGCCGCAGCGCCCTCTAGGGGTGAGACGAAGTGGGCGGCCAGCTCACCGGTTGCTTCGTACTCCAGGTGCGAAAGATCGCTAAACGTGGTCGATCCGGGCGCGGGGGCGGAGTTCGCGCCGAACGTCGTAGTCGTCACCAGCACCGCTACAACCACCATGCTCGAGATACAACGCAT
>JBDTCU010000289.1:0-3256 GCA_039923415.1 Vulcanimicrobiaceae bacterium | reverse complement strand
AGCTTGGCGCGCAAGCCGCCTTGGGCTTTGGCTCTGCCTATAATTCCCGCAATTAGAAGCTCGAATATTCGCGGCACCGAGGTCATTGCGACCGGGTGCACATCGCGCAGATCGAGGAGCAGTTCGTCGGGGGCGTGAGTGATACAATGGCGCACGCCGCAATACATGAAACCGTAAATAATCATGTGTTCGTAGATATGAGAAAATGGCAGGACCGAAAGTACCGCATCACCGCGCACCACTTGTCCAAATCCATAGTTGAATGATGCCTGCACGACGAAACCGAGGTTGTAGTGCGTCAGCATGACGCCCTTCGGTTCGCCGGTCGTGCCGGAGGTGTAGATCAAAATTGCCAGGTCGGCGGGCTGCACCCCGGCTTCGAATGTCTGCGGCCAATCCGGGTGCTGCGCCCGGGCTCGGGCACCGCGCTGCTCCAACGCCGTCAGCGAATCTTCTCCAGAACCTTCGAAGACCACTAGTGGAGGAAGCTCGCCCGGGATCGTACGCAAACGCTGCGCGGCGTCAGTCGTGTCGACGAGAATAAGCTGGGCTTGTGAGTTCTCCAGTATAAACTTGACTTGATCGAGTGCCTGAGTCGGGAAGATCGGAACGACGACGCAGCCGGCAAACAGCACGCCGAAATCACCTATCACCCAATCGACGCAGTTGTGTGAGATCAGGGCGACGCGATCGCCGGACGATAGGCCCAAGTCTCGCAGTCCGCAGGCCAGGTTTTGAACGCGCTCCAGCATCTGGAGATCCGATGTCGGCTTCCAAACCCCATCGACACGCTCTACGAGGGCCTCTGGACGCGGGTTCGATGTCACCGCATCGCGGATCAGCTTTGGAAGTGTGATGTTCGCAACGTTCGGAGTGTTCATCTTTGCGCGCAATTCGCCCGACCTTTGTCGGCCCCTTTGAGCGATCTGCTTAACGAATGCTCAGATACGGTGCGGCCTGTTGAATGCGGCGATCGGTCATGCCGGCTACATCGGCCAGCTCATCTAGGTTTGAAAACGCCCCGTTGAGTACCCGATAACGCACGATGCGGTCAGCCAGCGTGGCTCCAACTCCGGGAAGCTCGCTCAACGTCTGCGCGTCGGCGGTATTGAGATCGATCGTTTGAGGCGGATGTGTTGTGAGAGAGGATCGCTTGCGGCGTGAAGCGGCTTTCCCGGAACGCGAGCGAGAAGCGCGCGGCGTGGGTTCTCCGACGAGCGGCGCCGTCAATTGTTCTCCGTCTTGAAGCAGTTCGGCAAGGTTGACGCCGGCCCGATTAGCGTCGGAGGTAAATCCGCCGGCGCGCGCAATCGCATCTTGGCCGCGCGAGCCGGCCGCGAGCGCAAAGACGCCAGGGTGGTTCACCGCCCCGACGACGTACACCAGTACGACCGACGTCGCTGATGCAGAAGGCGGGTGCGACCGTGGGTGTGCCGGTGCCGAAGAGGATGCCAAAAGCGCCGCCGGTTTGGGCGCCGGGTGCCAGATTGCCAGTGCTGCAATCGTGAGCGCGATCGGCACAAAAATCCAGAGCTTCATACGGACGCCTTCACACATTCCGCATAAACGGAAAGGGTTGAGGCCGCGCGCGGGCTATTTAAGGCAGTTCAGATGGCGCAGATCTACGACTTCCAATCGATCGAACGCAAATGGCAGAACCGCTGGGAGCAGTCCGGGATTTATCGCGCCGCCGACGCCCCGAGCGGACGCGAAAAATATTACGTGTTGGAGATGCTGCCCTATCCGTCCGGCGATCTTCACGTCGGGCACGCCAAGAATTACACAATCGGCGATGCGGTCTCGCGGATGATGCGGATGCTCGGATACGATGTGTTGCATCCGATGGGCTGGGATGCGTTCGGTTTGCCGGCCGAGAACGCCGCGATTGGACGCGGAATCGAGCCGGCCGCTTGGACCCGCTCCAACATTCAGAACATGGAACGCCAGATTCGGCTGATGGGTACCGGTTACGATTGGAGTCGCGAGATCGCGACCTGCGACTCCGAGTTCTATCGCTGGAACCAGTGGCTGTTCTTGCAACTCTATAAACACGGCCTGGCTTATAAGCGCGAAGCGCCGGTCAATTGGTGTCCCAACGATCAAACCGTGCTTGCGAACGAACAGGCCGAAGGCGGAGTCTGTTGGCGTTGCGGAGCGGCGGTCGAGCGGCGCAAACTCTCGCAGTGGTTTTTGAAGATCACCGATTATGCCGACCGCCTGTTAAACGATCTACATGAACTCCCCGGCTGGCCCGAGCGGATCCGCACGATGCAGCAAAATTGGATCGGCCGCAGCGAGGGCGTGACGTTCTCGTTCGGTATCGAAGGCTCGACCGCACGTATATCGACTTTCAGTACCCGCATCGACACGTTGTTCGGTGTCACGTATGTAGCGGTTGCGCCGGAGCATTCGATCGTGCGGGCTATTCTCGACGTCGCGCCCCACAATCGCACTGCGGTCGAGCAATTCGCGGAGAGTTTGAAATCCAAGTCGGAACTCGAACGTACGAGCTTGATGGAAAAGCAGGGAGTTTTTACCGGCGCCTACGCGATCAATCCGCTTTCAAACGAACGCGTTCCGATTTGGGTAACCAACTACGTACTGGCGGATTACGGCACCGGCGCGGTCATGGGGGTTCCGGCTCACGATCAGCGCGATTTTGAATTTGCGCATAAACACGCTTTACCGGTGGTGCCGGTCATTGCGGCGCACGGCGAACCGCCCGACGCTCCGCTGGAAGCCGCTTTCCTTGAGGAAGGGCGATTGATCGCGAGCGGCGATTTCACCGGCATGTCGAGCGAGCGCGCACGCAGCGCGATCTCTGAACGCCTGATCGCGCTCTCCCTCGGTGAGAAAACCGTGAACTATCGCTTGCGCGATTGGCTGGTTTCGCGTCAGCGCTATTGGGGTACACCGATTCCGATCGTCTATTGCCCGGAGCACGGCGAGGTACCGGTTCCCGAAGAGCAATTGCCGATTCTTCTGCCGGCCGACGTCCCGATTACCGGTGAAGGCTCGCCGCTCGCGCGCGACCCGCGGTTTATGGCGGCTAGCTGCCCGATCTGCGGCGGTCCGGCCAAGCGTGAAAGCGACACCATGGATACGTTCTTCGAATCGTCCTGGTATTATCTGCGCTATCTCGATCCCAGAAACGATCGTGCACCCTGGAGTCCGGCCGTCGCGAACCGCTGGATGGCGGTCGATCAATATATCGGCGGTGCCGAACATGCGGTGCTGCACCTGCTCTATTCACGAT
>JBDTCU010000288.1:0-4114 GCA_039923415.1 Vulcanimicrobiaceae bacterium | reverse complement strand
CCTCTCGCGACCCAGATGCGCCGCCAGTTCTTCTTCCAACGCCCAATGCTCGCGGTGGCGGCCGCCAAGCAGACGCGCACCCCCCGAACCGGCTCGGTCGGCGCTGCGCAGCACGTCGATCACTCTGGGATCGGTTGAGAGTGCAAGATAGTCATTGCTCGAAAAGTCGATCGCGCCGGCCAGTTCTGGCGAAGCGATCTCGCGAAGCCGGTGCGATCCGGCGATTTCGTCCAGTACTGTCCGTACCCGGTTCAGGTAACTCACGCGGCAAGTGTCTCGGTCAGGGCCGCGAGGAATCCGGACAATTCCGCCGGCTGGCTGCTGAGCGGCGGCACCAATTGAATTGCGTTGCCGATCGGACGAGTGAAAAACCCGCGCGCATAGAGAGCATCGGCCACACCGCGCGCATCGGTCCGCAACTCGATTGCGCACATCAAGCCCGCCTGCCGAACCTCCGCCACCCTCGGATGCGCGCGCAGAGCCTGCAGTTGCGGAGCCAATTTGCGGCTCAGGCTACCAACCTGCGCGAGCGTTTCTTCCGTTACAAAGAGATCGAGCGATGCCAACGCGGCCGCGCACGCGATCGGATTCCCAGCGTATGAATGGCCGTGGAAGAGCTGCTTGCACTCCGAATCTGCCCCGAGAAAGCTTTGATAGACGCGCGAATCGACAAGAGTGGCGGAGAGCGCCAGCGCGCCGCCGGTAATGCCCTTGCCGAGGCAGATAATATCGGGTTGTAAACCGAGTTGCTGATAGGCGAACATCGAGCCGGTACGTCCGAAGCCGGTTGCAATCTCATCCACGATCAACAGCGGGGTCATCTCTTTCAAATTATCGTAGGATGCGCCAGGGACGATCCGGATGCCGGCCGCGGCCTGCACGATCGGTTCGACAATTACTGCCGCAATATCCGGTGCGCTCACTATCTGACCGGCCCGATCGTAAGGCAGTGACTCAAAAGTAACGGCGCCGAACCGCTGCTTGAAGAGGTCAATATCCGAGACGCTCATCGCGCCAGCTGTATCACCATGGTACGAATCAGCCAAGCGGACGAAGCGGGTGCGTCCGCGCTGGCCGATGTTCTGCCAGTACTGCAGCGCAATCTTGAGGGCGACTTCGACTGCACTGGCTCCGTCGCTTGAAAAAAACGCGCGATCGAGGCCGGTCAAATCAGCCAGCCGCATGGCCAGCGCTTCGGCTAGCGGATTGGTTGCACCCAGCAAGGTTGCGTGATCCAGAATCGCGGCCTGAGAAGCGATTGCCTGGGTGATCTCGGTCCGGCAGTGCCCGTGAATCGTGGTCCAGATCGATGAAACCGCATCAAAGACATGGCGTCCCTGCGAATCAATTAAGTAATTGCCCTCTCCCCGAACAAACGTGCGCTGCGAGGCGTCGAACTGCGCCATCTGGGTAAACGGCAGCCAGAGATGCGATTGGGTATCCACCGATTTGAGATTGCGCAAGGGTCCCCGGCAATCATGCAATCCTACTAGGCTTCGATCCGTTCCTCGATCGATACGTTATAGAGGAAGAGGAACTTGCACCACTCGTCGGGCAGCGTGTTGCGCTTAATCTGAATCCACGGAATATACTTCGGCTGCTTCGGTTTGCGGCGCAGCTTCATATTGGCATGCTCGGGCGAACGATTGTTCTTGCGGTTGTTGCAGTGCATGCACGCGCAGACCAAATTCTCCCACGTCGACGGGCCGCCCTTACTTTTGGGCACGATGTGGTCGACCGTCATCAGCTTATCGTTACGCACGCCGCAATACTGACACATGTGATCGTCGCGGATCAAAATGTTCTTCTTGGTCAGCGCGACCCGCTGCATGGGACGTTTAATATAGTAGAGCATCCGAATAATCGACGGCATCCGCATCTGGAAACTGGGTGAGACCAGCATTCGGTCGGCACCGTGAACGATCTCGGCTTTCCCAGAGAACAACAGCTTAACGGCACGCTGAAAGTTAGTGATGTTCAGCGCTTCGTAAGTAAAGTTCAGTACCAGCACTTCGCTCATGCCGGCGCCGCCTCGGCGATAAAAGCGAGGCGCACTATACGCCTCGTTTCTTGATGAAGGCCAGGCGGGTTTCGGTCAGCATCTGGGTGATGGCTAACCGCTGCTCGGACCTTAATCGCTCTTTGACGCGCTCGAAGGCTGCAGCCGCCACATCGATTGCAATTTGCGCGGCGGCAATATCCGGAGTTTTTTCGGCATCGTCGGCAAGATAAGCATGCGCGGCAAGGGCCAGCGTTGCGATCACATCGGTGAGCAATGGTTCGACGGAAGGAATAGCCTCTAACTCGGGCGCCTGCGGGTTCATAACGGAGAAGGGTTAAGCGAGCGCGGTCTGCTTCCCTACGTTTGTCGCACGGACCATCCTCAAAAAGTACTCATGCAGCCGTGAATCCCCGCTAAGCTCGGGGTGGAACGAGGAGCCCAACACGTTGCCCTCTTGTACCAAAACCCCGTGGCCGTCGCGTACGGCCAGAATCCTCACATCCGGACCCGCGCGCTCGATCCAAGGCGCGCGAATGAAGATCGCCGGGAACGGCGGCTCGCCCAATACCGGAATCGGCAACTGCACTTCAGCTGAATCATTCTGCCGCCCGAATGCGTTGCGGCGAACGGTAATATCAATCAAGTTGAGCGTCGGCTGCTCTAAATCGGCAACGCTTGCAGCCGCTACGATCATGCCCATGCAGGTTCCCCAGAGCGGCATTCCGGCCTTGACCCGCTCGAGGATCGGCTCTCCGAGTCCGAAGCGGTCGAGCAGCTTCATCACGGTGGTGGATTCACCACCCGGGATAATCAGCCCATCGACTCGCGCTAGTTCGGCTCGTGTCTTGACTTCGATCGCTCCCGCTCCGAGCCGATTTAGCGCGGCGATGTGCTCGACCACATCGCCTTGGATTGCGAGGACACCCACCAGAAGTTTCACAGGCTCGCCGGACTAGGTTCCTCTGGACGCCAAGAGCTGATTTTCAGCTAAGCCTCGCAGATCGATCCCTTTCATCGCCTCGGATTCACCAAGTGATTTACTAGCCGCGACGACAACCTTTGGATCGGTGTAGTGGGTAGTCGCATCCACAATCGCCTTGGCAAATGCTTTGGGGTCGTTCGATTTAAAGATGCCGCTTCCAACGAATATCCCCTCGGCCCCGAGATGCATCATCAGCGCCGCATCGGCCGGCGTGGAAACGCCGCCGGCGCAGAACAAGACGACCGGCAGTTTGCCGTTCTTCGCAACATCAAGTACCAATTCGAGCGGTGCGCCCAAATCGCGAGCGCGCACGACAAGCTCTTCTTTGGGAAGCACGCTCAGCTCTTTGATGGCATCCGTGATCGCGCGGATATGCCGAACCGCTTCAACGATATTCCCGCTGCCGGCTTCGCCCTTGCTGCGAATCATCGACGCGCCTTCGGCGATTCTGCGCAGTGCTTCGCCTAAATCGCGCGCGCCGCAAACAAACGGGGTCTTATATTCAAGTTTGGCGCAGTGGTACTTGTCATCGGCGGGGGTGAGGACTTCGGATTCATCGATAAAATCGACGCCGAGTTCTTGCAGCGCCTGCGCCTCGGCAAAGTGACCTATCCGGCACTTGGCCATTACCGGGATCGTTACCGCATCCATGATCCGCTGAACCAAATCCAAGCTGCTCATGCGCGCCACCCCGCCATCGGCCCGGATATCGGCCGGAATCTTTTCAAGCGCCATGACGGCCACCGCGCCGGCCTCTTGCGCGACCACGGCTTGCTCGGGCGTGACCACATCCATGATAACGCCGCCCTTGAGCATTTGCGCGAGCCCGCGCTTGACGGTTTGGGTACCGGTTTCTGCCACGATGGCCTCCCCTCAGATTGAACTCTTTGTCCCTATCATATCAACCCAAACCAATAAGGACATTAGAGACGCCGGCTAGCGAGGCGGTGGGTTCGACGGGCCGGGAACCGGGGTCTCGCTGGGAAGAGGACTCGGGGCCGCGGTCGCGGGCGGGCCGGTTGGCGAGCTCCCCGGCAGGGGTTGGTTTCGACGCCAAATTGGAATGTTGAGATTGGGCGTTGCGCTCGGCGCGACGTGAACTTGGAGAGGTCGGGCAGTGGGGGCGGGGG
>JBDTCU010000287.1:0-6088 GCA_039923415.1 Vulcanimicrobiaceae bacterium | reverse complement strand
CTTCGCGGTTCGCAAGTGCTTGAGGAATGACGCCGATGACTTCGCCGCCGGCAGCCAGGGCAGCGTCGGCTACAATCCCCATCAGACCGATCCGGCCTCCGCCATAGACTATTCCGAAGCCCGACGCAGTTAGAGCTTGTCCGACCTCGCGCGCAACCTGTGCGTACATTGGATTCGCGCCGGTGCTCGAACCGCAGAAGATGCAGATTCGTTTCAATCGATGAGGGTGTAGATTTCGGGCTGGCGGCTCTCCATGATCTTCATGATGCCGTTGGTCGCGTGCTCACCGAAATGACGGGAAGCGCGGTGCTCGTCCATGGCAGCCTCGTCCAGATACTGTTCGTAGAGAAAGAAGCGCCGCGGTTCGGTTGGAGATCGATGCACCAAATAGGCAATGTTGCCGGCTTCCTTGAGCGTCTCTTGTTTGAGCGCGCGGAAGTGCTCAAGCGCCTGCTCTTCATGCCCAGCCTGGATCGTGTAGGTCACGGTCAGGACGATCATTGAGGCGGCTTGGGCAATGGGTACAAACCTGCCTGCCGAAGTCTCCAGCATGAGCGATGATCGCAGGCTGGTCTACTCCACCGACGGCGGCTCGCCGGTACCGCAACCGAAAAGGCGCCCGACGCAACCGTCCAAACCGCAACTCCCAAATGACGGCATCCTGCGCATCTCGCGCGAACGCCGGCGCGGCAGTACGGTCTCGCTCATCACCGGTTTGGATGAGCCCGAGATCGAGAGCCTCGCCAAAGAACTGAAGAAGCTCTGCGGCAGCGGCGGCACGGCTAAGAATGGAATCGTCGAGATTCAAGGCGATCATCGCGACCGGATCGTCGAGTTCTTCGAGCGGTCCGGTCGCAAAATCAAACGCGCCGGCTCTTAAGCTAAAACGAGTTGCTCGTCTTCAACTCCCGCTTGCTTGATGGCGTTGCGGATCATCTGTTCCTGCAACTCGGGAACCGCCCAACGAGCTTGGACCTCCGGGGCGAGTTGATCGATCGGATCCACGTAGACGAAGGCTTTGCCGGGCTTGACGCTGGGCGCACTGTACACGGCGACCCCGTTTTCGCGGTCGTAGAAGTCGAAGCTGTGAACGTCGCGTTTGCCGCCGCCGCCCGGTGCGTCGCACACGAATGTCGGGGTGTTGAAGCCGGCAGTACTGCCACGAACGAATTTCTCGATGTCGACGGCAGCCGCAATCGTGGTGCGCAGTTCCTCAACGCCTTTGACCAGGTCGTGCATGTAGACGTAGTAGGGATGTACGTTAAGGTAGCCCAGGCGCTTGACCAGCAATTGCATCGTTAGCTGGTCGTTATTCACGCCGCGGATGAGGACCGACTGATTACGCACGGTGATGCCGCGTTCGAAGAGCATATGCATGGCGCGTTGGGTTATCTCGGTGATTTCGTTCGGGCTGTTGAAGTGGGTGTGCAGCACGACCTCTTTGCCGAGTTTGCGGCCGCGGTCGACGATCGCGGTGAGTGCGTCGAGCCACTCGGTGTGCGTGATGATCTTCATCGGCATGATCGCGGGGCCTTTGGTTGCGAATCGCATCCGCCGAACGTGCGGAATATCCAGCAGGGCGTTCCCGATCAGCTCGATATTCTTCGGCGGCAACTGATACGTGTCGCCGCCCGAGATCACAATGTCTTCCAACTCGGGACGCTCGGAGATGTATTGAAAGGCATCCTTCCACTGGGCCGGCGTTTTGGCGAGCGAAACCTTGTCGACATCGGCTGTGTCCGGGCCGATCGCATACGAACGGGTGCAGAAGCGGCAGTAGACCGGGCAGGTATTCAGCGGTAGAAACAGCGCTTTATCGACGTAGCGATGCACCAGGCCCGGTACCGGCGAGTCGTCTTGCTCGTGAAGCGAATCCAACGTTAGGCGCGGATGATCCGGTAAAAAGCGCGATTTGACCGGGATGAACTGAATCCGAATCGGATCGTTGTAGGGATCGTTCCAATCGATCAGCGAAAGCGCGTACGGCGAGACTCGCACGGCCATCGGCGCGTGCGCGAACCCGGCTCGGGCGTCTTCGATGAACTCGGAAGATGCAATCCCCTTCATCGTTTCCAGCAGTTCCTCGGCGGTTTTCACCGAGTGCTTTTGCTGCCACAAATGATCTAAAAAGGTCGTTTCGTCGATCTCTTTATAGGCCGGTACGTGCCGCCAAAATTCGCCGCCTTTCAGCTTGATGTGGTCGAGCGTCTCCGATGCGGCCGGCGGCTTTTTATGAACGATCTCAGTCATTGGTCGCTTCCTTTGTATTTGTGATTAAAATAGGCGTGAATTTCGGGATGATCGCGCAAGGTTTGGAGCGCGATCGCGGCGTGATTTTTGGCATAACCGTTTCCGACGATCATGGTCACATCTTTGCCCGCGCCTTCGGCGCCGAGCGCGGCGGCCGTGAACGATGTCGACATCGAAAAGAAATAAACGACACCGTCCTCTTTGGTGCAGAGAATCGAGCCCAGTTCGGTGCCCGGAACGTTGACGCAGTTCACGACCAGATCGGCCAGCTCGGGCGCGATCCGCGCGACCTGTTCGTAGACTCCGAGCGTGTCGCGGGCATCCGCTTGAATAAACCAGTCGACCAAGCCGAGTTTCTCGAGCAACTGAGCCGACGGCGTCGTGATGTCCGGAGCGACGCCGATTACGCGACCGCTCGGGCCGACTCGGCGCTTTGCCTGCGCGCAGGCAAGCATGCCTGATTTGCCGTCGGCACCAATGATCACGACCGTTTGGCCCGGTTTGGTCATACGGCCAACTTGAGCCGGTGCACCCGCGACATCGAGTACCGCAAGCGCAACATCGGTGTGAATGTCGCTTGGCAATTTGGCCCACAGTCCGCTCTCGAACAGGACCGCCTTGCCGCGAATCCAAACGCGGCCGGTTGCGACATCAACTCGACCGATCGATTCGATCAGCAACGGTGTGAGGGTCAGTGAAACTAGCGAGGCAATTCGATCGCCGGGCTGCAGGTCGATGTTCGCGCGCAACTGCTCGCCGATCTCGAGGACCCGGCCGATGAACATGCCGCCGCTGCCGGTGACTGGGTTGTGCTGCTTGCCCCGCGCGCGCACGTTGGCCGCGATATGTTCGCCGATTTTGACGGCATCGCCGTTGCAGAGATCGCTCATCTGCTTGAAGCTGGCCGAATCGATATTGAGAATCTCAACATCGCACAGAATCTCATTCTCGTGCGCAATTGGCGTATTGTCGAGCTTGTGCGCGCTCTGCGGCATGGCGCCGGCCGGTTCGAGCACACGATGCGTGCCTAAACGATGGGGCGAGCGCTCTGAGATGCTCGTCATTGAACGCAGATGCCTCCGCGCTCGAATGGGGTCGAGAGCACGATGGTGGTTTTGGTGCGCGCCATTCCCGGAACGCTCTTCAGTCGGGAGAGTAATTCATCCAGGTGTGCAGTTGACCGGGTCATCACTTTGAGCACGAACGCCTCCTCGCCGGCGACGCTGTGGATTTCGCAGACTTCCGGCAATGCCGCGAGCGCGCCGGTGAACTCGTCGTATTTGGTTTCGGGCGTGGTATAGCAACTGACCAGAGCGGTGAGTGCAAGGCCCAAGCGTTTATTGTCGAGTTGGGCCGCGTACCCGCGAACAAACCCGCGGCCTTCGAGCCGCTTGACCCGATCGTGCACTGCCGGCGGCTTCAGACCGACGATCGCGCCGAGTTCGGCAAAGGTCGAGCGCGCGTTCCGCTGCAGCGCACCCAGCAGGCGCAAGTCGAGCTCGTCCAATTCCAGAGTTTCCAACACCATATTCGACATATTTCTCCGGTAGGCAAACAATCATTCGGAATAATTAGCTTATCACACCACAATCATTCGGTTCAAGGGCCGCCCACGAAGGACCTGTCGATTCCCGGCGAATCCGGTCCGCGTGAAGAACCCGCTGGCCTTCTTGGCGCTGCTGCTGCTGGTCGTGACCGCGTGCGCTCAAACCGGGGCGCCGCCGGGAACCATGAACTTCGATCTGCCGGCCGATCCTGCTAGTCTAAACCCGCTGTTTATCCACCCTGATGCCTCGGCGACCGAGCAGGAGCTGGCTCGCCTTGCGTTCGAGCCGTTTATCGACCTGGACCCCCAGGGTCGCGCGGTTCCGGCACTGCTGGCCGTCATTCCAAGCCGCAAGAACGGCGATATCTCGACCGACGGTCGTACGTTGACCTACCACTTGCGCCGTGGCGTGAAATGGCAAGATGGCGTGCCGGTCAGCGGCTCCGACGTGCTCTACACCCTGCACGCAATCCTCGATCCCCGCAATCCGGTGCGCTCGCACGAGGGGTACGAACTGATCGATCGCGCCTGGTCTCCGAAAACAAATGTCGTAATCTTTCATCTTACGAAAGCTTGGGCGCCGGCGGTCCAAACGTTCTTCTCCTACGGTGCGTCGCCGCAATTCGTGTTGCCCGCGCATATTCTGCGTACGCAGGGCCCCCTGATTCATGCACCTTTTAACGCAGCTCCGGTCGGCGACGGTCCGTACATGTTTGTGAAATGGGCTCGCGGCGACCGGCTTGTGTATACAGCCAATCCGCGTTATTGGCGCGGTGAACCCAAAATCCGCCGTCTAAACATCCGGATCGTTCCGGATCCGTCCACCAACCTCACGCTGATCGGCGCCGGAGAGATCGATTTCAATTTGTTGGCTCCTTCGCAGCGCGCGATCGTAGCGCGCACGCGCGGCATCGCGTTCCGCGTTGTTCCAACTTCTACGGTTGCCGGCGTAGCGATGAACACCAGACGGCCACCGCTCAACGACGTTCGCGTTCGTCGAGCACTGGCGATGTCGATCGATCGGCAAGCGATCAGTCGGAAAATTACGCTCGGTCTCTATCCGGTTGCCGATATGGCGCAACCGCAATTTTCCTGGGCGTTCGATCCGCGCGTGCATCTGCCGGCTTACGATCCCAAAGCCGCCGACGCGCTGCTCGACGCGGCGGGGTGGAAGCGTGGCCGGGACGGAATGCGAGCAAAAAACGGCAAGCCGTTTACGCTGGTCTACGTGCAATTTCCCGAATCCAATACCGGGGTGCGAGTCGCGACGGTGATCCAAAGCGAGTTGCAATCGCGTGGCATTGCAATGACCGTCAAATCGATTAGTCTTGCACAGCTTTACCTGCCGTCGGCGCGCGGGGGCGCACTAGCGAGTGGAAAGTTCGATATGGCTTACGTTCCGTGGCCGATGGGCGCCGATCCGGACGATTCAGCGCTGCTGGCTTGTAGAGGGACCTCGAACTATATGCGTTACTGCAACCCGAAGGTTGATAGACTCGAAGCGCAAGCGCTATCGGCCACAACCCAATCCGCACGCAAGGCCGACTACTCCCGGATCGCGAGGATCGTGGCCGCGGAAGTCCCGATCGTCTACTTGTTTTACGCCGATTATACGTACGCATATCGCAATCGGCTCCAGGGATTCTACCCGAATGCATTCCTTCCAACTTGGAACGCCGGCGCGTGGTCGCTAAAGTGAGAGTTTCACCATGATCGCAAAAAGCATCTCGGGTATCCTGAGCAATCTCCCGATCATCTTCTTCGTGATTGCGCTGATTGTAGCGTTTACAAAAGTACAGCGAGCGCGCAAGGGACACAAGCTTGTTTCCGTGCCGTACATTTTTTGGGGCGAGACGCTTTTTTATACGGTCGGTCTTGGTTTTCTCTGGAGCGGAATCTTTCACGCGTTCTTCCAGCATATCGCGGCGCCGTCGATCGGCTGGCAGCCGAGCCCATTTGAATGGGAACTGGGATGGGCCGAGATCGGCATCGCACTAATTGCGCTGCTGTCGCTTGCCAGGGGATTTGAATTCCGTTTGGCGACCACACTCGTCTTCGGAGTATTCTCGCTGGCCGCCGCGTTTCAGCACATCCACCAAATCGTCTGCTGCCGCAATTTAGCCCCGGGCAACTCCGGCCCGATTCTGTGGTTCGGTGACATCTTCTTACCGATTCTGTTCTTTATCCTGGCGCTTGCATCGAGAGACGCCGGCCAGACGCGATTGTTGCGCTAGAGCCTCGATCCAGCTATTGTTGTCTTGACGAGCGGCGTACGGAATCCACTGCGGGAAT
>JBDTCU010000286.1:0-4314 GCA_039923415.1 Vulcanimicrobiaceae bacterium | reverse complement strand
TCGGTTCGCCCTTAGGAAAGCGGTCCGTGGGCGCAGTCGTGCTGTGTGCGGCGATCCTGGGCCTTCTGGGGCCGGTTCGAAGCACTGCGAGCCCCTCTCCTAAGCCGTCCAAGAGCACTGCGGTGCCTGCGTTTGTTGGGCCGTCGGGGTGGCACCACTCGCAAGGTACGAGCGACGGTCTCGGCACGTGGTTGCGCCCCGGCGATACAGGTTATTCGCAAAACATTATTGTGGAGGCGAAGGACGGGATCGGATCGCTTGACGCCCTGCTCAAGGCGGAAGTAGCCTACTTTCGCAGCTTTCCCGACGTGTTCGGTTACACGCCAACGGACACGACAGTCTGCGGAAACCATCCGGCGAAATATGTGTCCTACACATACACGTCGCCGACCGGGCTACCGGTTACCACGGAAGTCGTCATAGCCGTCTTCGGGACGACGGCGTACTCGGCGAGTTACAGTAAGTCTATTTCGCAAAATCCCGACGCCGCGGCGGAACGATCGCTCTCGACGTTGTGTGGGCGTGCTGCCTCTCATCGAACGCCGCGGCGTGCAGCGAGTTCTCCGAGCGTTTGAAGCAGCAGCTTGAGATCGCGGTCTTCGGTGCGGTGGTTGACGATGCAGACCCGAATCGCGCGTCGCTCGCCTATGGTTGTTGAGGAAGTTACCGCGACGCCGCTTTCTTGAAGCGCGATCACCAGGTCGTCGTTGAAGCGATCCAGCTCTGCGGCGTTCAAATTTTCTGCCAGGTAGCGGAAGCAGACGATGTTGAGCGTTACCGGGGCCATCAGCTCGAAGCGCGAATCGGCCTCGACTAACGACCGGAGGTAAAGAGCTTGAGCGCAGTTGCGCTCAATCGATTCGGCTAAGCGTTTGACGCCGTGCTGCTTTATCGTAAACCAGACCTTGAGAGCGCGAAAGCTGCGCGAGAGATCCGGTCCGAAATCGGTGAACCACGGTTCTCCCGCAGCTAGCCCGCGATCCATCCGTGTGATGTAGGGGCCTTCGGTTGAAAATGTGGCTCGATGAACCTCGCCGTCGCGCACCAGCACGCAGCCGGCATCGTATGGAACGTGCAGCCATTTGTGAAAATCGAACGCGAGCGAATCGGCGCGTTCGATTCCGCGTAAGGCCGGCCGCAGTTTTTCGGAGAGCATCGTGAGCGCTCCGAAGGCGCCGTCGACGTGCAGCCAAAGATTCTCGCGCTTTGCCAGATCTGCCAGTTCGACAAGCGGGTCGATCGCGCCGATGTCAACGCTCCCGGCGTTGCCGACAATCATAAACGGACGCAAGCCGTCGTCCCGGTCTCGTCGGATCGCACTAGCGATCTCTGCCGGATTTACTCGGTGGGCTGCGTCGATCGGCAGAATACGCAATGAAGCTCCGCCCAGCCCGGCATTTTCAAACGCTTTGCGAACGCACCCATGGGTTGAGGCCGACGCGTACCCGACAAGCCGTTCGGTCTGAGCCTGAAGCCCAAGTTCGCGAACCGAATCTCCGAGCGCGTTGGTTCGAGCAACCAGCACCGCGATCAAGTTGGCCATCGATGTTCCGGTGACCAGTAACCCCGAAGCCGATTCTGGAAAATGAAACAGCTCCTTGAACCACTCCACCACTTGCCGCTCGACGTAAATTGCGCCGTGATCGCGGCCGCCGCAGTTGGAATTCATCGTTGCGGCCAGCAGGTCGGCAATCGCCCCGGCCGCCGTTCCAGAACCTTGAACCCAGCCGAAAAATCGTGGGTGGATGTTGCCGCTATTGTACGGCAGCACGTCGCGCGCAAACTCCTGGTAAACCTCCCCGAAGTCCGATGCTTCGACAGGCAGCGGGCTTGCTAAACGCTCGCGCACCTCCGGTGGAACCGCCGTCCAAGTCTTGCGTTCGCGTACTCCTTGGAGATAATCGAGCGACTCGTCAAGAATCCGGTGGGTCTGTTCGCGAAAGGCTTTCCAGTCAGCAGGATCGAGCAATGCGTGTATCTATCATCCGTTCGAGAGCTTTGAAGATGCGCGGAACGTATTCGTGTTTGTAAGGATAGAGCTCGATCGGGTCTCCCGTATGCACGATCATCGCAGCGTCGGCTTCAAAGAGCAGCAGCCTCCCATGTGGATCGATCGAGCAGTCGATGCCGAAGTAATCGAGCCCCAATGCGTGGGCCAGTTCACGAAGCGTGTGTTGAAGTTCCTTGCCGAAAACGCCCTCGAAATCGGCCAAAAACGCAGCCTCCTCTTCGCGCATCCAGGCATTCTCCGCCATCGGGGCGTTATAGTAATGGATCATCCAAGCGGGTGAGATCGCTAGGTGATACGGATAGGGAACGCCGTCAACGAAGATGATCCGGTATTTGCGATAGAACCCGTCGGCGCGTTTATAGTCAACGAACGAGGTGATGTAGAAGTCGGGGGATTGGACCCGTGCGAGGTAATCTGAGAGCGAGGCACCGTCGTCAATCTTCTCCAGATTGTGACCTGCATGCGAGCCGACCGGCCGAATGAGCAGCGGATATTCGCGATGCTCCGACTGGATCTCCGAATACGGCAGCCGCATCGTCCGCGGTAGAACGCAGTCTACCGTTCGCAGAACTTCTTGGATCGTGACTCGATTCGTTCGCAGAACCGCAGCAGGATCGTTCAGATGCGGGCGATTCTGTGATTTCAAGAGCTGCGAGGCCATGCCGAGCGCGGCGAGCGCCGCGTCCGACTCGGCGATCGCGTTAAAGACGATATCGTACGCAGGAATCGTGAGCCGGCTGAGTTGGGAGATATCGCAGAGATAGAGTTTCTGAACCGTGGTCGTGGCGCGATCGAATAAGAACTCAAGCGGAATGTTCGCTTGCCAATCGCCGGGTGCGCACAACGCGAGGATTCGACGCTCGGGGTGTGGTGCGGGCAGACTGAATAACTGCTGATGGGCGAGTACCGCAGCTTGATGCTCGAGCGCCGCCGCCGGCTCGCCGCGAATCTGAAGCAATTCGTAGAGCGCAAGATGCGCGCCGACATCGGCGGGGGTTATCTCGAGTACGCGCCGGTAAGCTCGTTCGGCCGGGTCGTACGCACCGGCCCGCAGATGGATCGCCCCGCAGCCGGAGTGGGCAGGCGCAAAGTGCGGATCGAGCGTAAGGGCTTGGGCGTACGCCGCCAGCGCCGCTGCCGGATCGGCACCCTCGTCGAGTAGTTGAGCCAAATTGCTCCACAGTTCGGCCCGGCCGGGATCGATCTCTACCGCTTGATGAAGCAGAGCGGCAGCTTGGCCGGCCTCCCCCCGGGAACGCAGCGCAAGAGCCTCCTGATTGAGACGGTTTGCCGAGAGCGCCGATGGGGACGACGACTCGGCGTCGCCGTTGGGTACTGTCATGAGCGTGATCCCGCTTTTCTGGACGGTCGCCATCGTCTCTTTTATCTCTCTAGGATGGTATGCGGTTCGGATGAGCATGCTCGCCGGGCGGGAACGCTTGCGCGCCCATTTGGTCGAGCGGCGGGAGTCTGATTTCTTAGGTGCCGTGCGCGATCTTACGGCCGCATCCCGGGAGTCGAGCGATGCCGTCCTAGCTTCGCTTGATCGAACGCTGCGAATGTTAGAACCGGCTCTGGATGCCACGCTGGTGTTTGAACCTGTCGGCGGGGAACTCATCTGTCTCTACGCCGGCGGTGCGCGCGCACTCCATTACAATCGTGTTCGGTATGGGTGCGATCGGAAGACTCTACTGGGTGAATCATTCCTGGCAGGGCATCGCGTCTGTCTTGCGGCCGGCCGGCAACCGCTGATTCCGACCGACCGGGCCGCGCTGGCGATTCCGCTCGGCAGCGATCGATCGGTCAGCGCGATGGTGTATGTTGCGTCGAGCGCCGTGACCTGCCTGCAGAACGTCGATTCACTGGTACGCGCGGTCGAACAAGCGGCTGCGCCGTACGAACTCGCTTTGGAGCGGGAGCGAGACCGCAGCAACGCAACGTACGACAGTTTAACCGGTTTGCTGACACCGCGTGCGTTTCGAACTCGCTTGCAGGACGAAATCGGCGCCGCGCGTCTGCGGGCCAGCCCGACGGTCTCCCTATGGTTTATCGACACCGATCACTTCAAAGCGGTGAACGACACCTTCGGCCACGCAACCGGAGATCGAGTCCTTCAGCGGATGTCGCGGATACTTAGCGCGCACACGGTTGCCGGAGTTGACATAGCAGCCCGAAATGGCGGCGACGAGTTTTGTGCGATCGTTCGTGAGGCGCAAAAAACCGTAGCGATCGAACGCGCTCAGCACCTCTGCGACGCGGTTCGCGCTCACGATTTCGGCATCCCGCTTTCACTGAGCGCCAGC